>JAGGSD010000313.1 GCA_021159265.1 Syntrophobacterales bacterium
TTTTTTTTAGCTCTTTGGCAATTTTTTCATCTAACACTACAATACCTCCTCTTGAGATAAACCTGACAATCTCGTAAAACGGCATAGCGGAGCTTTTTACGAGTGCATCAAACCCGATACACCTCTCATCTTTTCGTTAAGTCTATAATCCATATACAGTTATTATCAAGGGAAAAATTTCCCATTAGAGTCTTTATTCTCAACAACTGCCTGCCTGTGCCGCCTGCACGGCAGACAGGCGTTTTTCGCGCAGATGTTGGTGTAAGATAATAAACAACGAGGTTCAAGGTTTAAGGTACAAGGATAAAGGATCAAGGAAAAGCCTGAAAACAAATCTGCTTTTTTAGTCTTGACAATCTTGTAAAAAGCTCCGCTATGCTGGCCTGTCTGCGTGCGGACACGCACAGGCAGGCACGCAGACAGGCCCAAATGGCTTTGGCGTGAGACTTCGGCGTGAGCTCAGTCGAACCGTCGAACCGCAAAAGAATTTAATTTTAAACTCTTTGTCCGTTGTGTCGTTAATAAATCAGCCACAGACCCACACGGACTTATTATATTCTGGATATTCTTGTGGGAAAAATCTGTGCCGGTCTGTGTGTGTCCGTGGCAAAAAAATTGCGGTTTGGGTTTCGTTTCTCTCAATCCAACCTGCGATCTAAAACTTTTTGGTTCCGGCTTGTCCGGGTTAGGAATCGTAAGGTCAATAGAATCAAGCGATTGTGTGAAGGCATACTAATAATCCACACCGCACAATCAATCTTGTGGGTTGATGTGTCTGCGTACGAGAACGTGCACATGCAGGCGCAGAAATTATGGAGAGGAAACGCTTCTGGATGAAACACGGTTGCGGGATTAGATATGATACAATTCGCTGCCCAGAATATGGACCCAGTTGTCATTAAGAACCGTCAAAGCTTCCTTAACCGGTCCTACTCCCACGATCAATACGGTTATATCGCCGGTTCCAATGCAGGGATATATGTAATTTACATTGATGTTGACGGTTTTTAGCAGCCTTAGAATTGTGTTCATCCCGCCCGGATGGTGGGGTACCTCGCAGGCAATTACGTCCTTTACTTCCATCCTGTACCCGGCTGCTTTAAGAACATTAATGGCTTTGTCATTGTCATTGGAAACAAAATGAAGCATTCCCTCATCACCCTGAGTGGTGACGTAAAAAGCGATGATATTGACCCTGTTGTCACCCAGCAAATCACTGACAACTGACAGGGTGCCGGGTTTATTTTTTAACCATACATCAATTTGTTGAACGGTTTTCATGATTACGCTCCTTGTGAGACATATTCAGCGCCTTTGTCCAGGCCCTTCCGATTTAACTTTATGAGATTTGCGCTTTTACCCTTCATGTTTTCGGCAAGTGCGTCCATGATTGAATTCAGAGAGGTTATTTTTGTTTTTTCCACAAAAGCTCCTAACATTATCATGTTGCTGATACGTTCATTTTTTAACTTTTTGGCTATAGCGCTGGACGGCACTTTAAACACGGTTATATCATCTCTCGATAGTTCCTTGCTTACAAGACTCGAATTGATAAAAATAATTCCGCCCGGCTTCACGACGCTTTCGTATTTTATCATTGAAGGATTATTCATGACCACAACATAATCAGGTGAAGATGCCACAGGTGAAAATATCTCCTCGTCCGATACGGCAACAGTGCAGTTGGCAGTTCCTCCGCGCATTTCGGCGCCATAAGCGGGAAGATATGTTGTTTCCTTTCCATCATTCATGACCGCAGTTGCGAATACATAACCCATCACAAGAACGCCCTGTCCGCCAAATCCCGCAAAGATTGTTTTTTTCATAACCGTAATAAATCCTTTTTTAGAGTTTTCCAACTTCATCCTTGATGACTTTAAGAGGAAAAGTTTTTGTCATGGCGCTGTCGATCCACTTTACAGCGTCTACAGGTGACATTT
This sequence comes from Syntrophobacterales bacterium, assembly GCA_021159265.1. Taxonomy (GTDB): domain Bacteria; phylum Desulfobacterota; class Syntrophia; order Syntrophales; family UBA6807; genus UBA3084. The sequence goes on from JAGGSD010000313.1 coordinate 1,941, forward strand.
TCCAGTTGACAGGGCAGGGGGAGAGAATTTCAACAAGCGAGAACCCCCTGTTTGCCATCTGAGTTTTGAAGGCCTTGGCGATTGCCCTTTTTGTCCCCCTGATAGTTTTAGGGGAAGTTACGGCGGTCCGCTCAATATAGACACTACCGTGGGCGATTGCCAGCATTTCACTCAAATCAATGGGGGCGGCATCCCGGGCGGCATTACGTCCACCCGGTGTGGTTGTAGACGCTTGTCCTAAAAGAGTTGTGGGAGCCATTTGTCCGCCTGTCATACCGTAACAACCGTTATTGACGAATATTACAGTGATATTTTCGCCTCTGTTGGCGGCGTGTATAGTCTCAGCCGTTCCGATAGCGGCTATATCTCCGTCTCCCTGATAACTGAAAACTATTCTGTCCGGAAGGGTGCGCTTAATACCTGTGGCAACCGCTGCGCCTCGACCGTGGGGGGCTTCCCCCATATCAACATCGAAATAATCATAAGCCAGAACGGCACAGCCGGCCGGCGGAACACCAATGGTTATGTCTCCAATATCAAGCTCTTCAAGAACCTCAGCCACGAGGCGGTGTATGATGCTGTGTCCACAGCCGGGGCAGTAATGAAAAGGAGCGTCTTTCAGATATTTTGGTCTTCCGAAAACTTTTTTTACCATTGCTTAATCCTCTTCAAGATGCCTGCGGTGATAAATGGTGTTAATTATTTTAGCTACTTCATCGGGCGTTGAGATAATGCCGCCGGGACGGCCGTAAAAATGTACGTCGCTTCTGCCTTCTATAGATATTTTAACGTCTTCAACCATTTGTCCCATACTCATTTCAAAAACAAGAAAATCCTTAACATATCTGCTTAATTCTTTCAGGTTATGTTCCGGGAATGGCCACAGAGTAACGGGTCTGAGGAGGCCGACCTTGAGTCCCATTTCACGAACCCTTTTGACTGCGCCTTTGGCAATCCGCGCCGCTGTGCCATAAGCCACGACTACCATATGCGCATCGGAAGTCATGTAACTTTCCGCTCTGGTAATTTCCCTGGAAATCATTTCATATTTTCTCATAAGTTTCCAGTTGCGTTCTTCTTCCGTTGACGGGTTCAGGAGGAGAGACCGTATAATGCGGCTTGGTCTTTTTCCCCTGGCACCATCCAGAATCCATGGCTTGGGCGCAAGTTTGTGGATGTCAACAGGATCCGGAAATACAACGGGTTCCATCATTTGGCCCATCATGCCGTCGCCCAGGATCAGTACAGGAGTTCGGTAGCTGTCTGCGTATTCAAAAGCTGTGCGGGTTAAGTCAGCCAGTTCCTGACCGGAGGCCGGCGCCAGAACAATAGTGCGGTAATCGCCATGACCGCCCCCCCTGGTAGCCTGAAAATAATCACCTTGTGAAGGCGCAATATTTCCCAGGCCTGGTCCGCCTCTCATGGTATTTACAATTACCGCAGGGAGCTCCTGGGCTGCCAGAAAGGAAATGCCTTCCTGCTTCAGGCTTATACCCGGGCTGGAAGAACTGGTCATGGCCCGTGCTCCTGACATAGATGCTCCGATAATCATGTTAACAGCGGCCAGTTCACTTTCTGCCTGGATAAAAGTTCCATCGCCGAGCCGATCCATAGACTCGGCCATATATTCCGTCAATTCGTTCTGTGGGGTAATGGGATAGCCCGCGTAAAACCGGCAACCGGCGCGTGCGGCTGCTTCGCCGATTACATGACTTCCTCTCATTAATACCTTTTTATCCACGATAAACCTCAATTGCAATATCAGGACAGACAAGAGCGCACGTGGCACAGCCCGTGCACTTACGATTCTCTTGTCCATTGTATGTCTCCGTAAACTCGGCAGGGTAATAACCTTTCTGATTTAATTTGTCAGAGACAGTAATCAATTCATCCGGGCAAGCGGAAATGCACAGATAACAGCCTTTACATAACTCTTTGTCAATTGTTATTGTACCTCTCTTTTTGGTCATGGCTTATACCCATTTCTATTTTCTAATTTCGACGTTTAGTGAACGGTTACCTAACCTGTCTGCGTGCCTGCCTGCCTGTCTGCCGTACAGGCAGGCACGAACTTTACAATTAAGCGTCTAATTAATCATCAAAGTTTGAAACGATATGCTTAACTTTTTATTTTGTCAAGATTTTTTAATTTTTTTCCCCAATGTATCAAAGTTATAGAAGAATGTTCAAAATTCCCCCGACAATTATGGCAGAAGAAATCATAATTCCGGCCGATTTGAGGAAATCTTTTAACCCCAATTCCTTTAAAAGAACAACAAAAGTGGCAATACACGGGAAGAACATTGTTAAAACGATGCTGCCGATGACCATTTGTTTGGCCGTCATGGGTGATAATGCCAGCATGCCGAGAGCCGCATCCTTACGCAGGAATCCGATAATTATGGCTGTTACCGATTCCTTCGGCAGTCCCAGAATGCCTGTTATAACGGGTGCAGCGAAATTGGCTATATAATCGAATACACCCATTACAAAAAGGACGTTAATAACAAGTACCGCAGCCAGGATAATCGGAACGGCTTCAACAAGAAAACCTCGTATTCTCATCTCCAGTTTCTGAAATACTGTCCGCCACGGTGGTAAGCGGTAGGGAGGAATTTCGATTAAAAGTTCAGGACTCAATCCTTTCATCGTGCGATTCAGGATAGTTCCAAGAACGAGCCAGACAATAAATAGCGTTGCATAAACAATGGCAACATACTGCACACCGTATTTCCCGACCAGGCCGAAAATCATTGCCTGGGCGGATACGCATGGTATGGCAATGCATACGAGAGTAGCCGCTATAAACCTTTCTCTTTTGCTTTCCAGAACGCGTGTTGCCAGTACAGCGGGCACATTGCAGCCAAGTCCCAGCAGGGTGGGGATGATGGCATATCCGTGTAATCCGAGGCGATGCATCGTGGTATCGAGAAGGACGGCCAATCGGGGGAGGTATCCTATATCTTCAAGAAGGCCGAGTATCAGGTAGAAGGAGACAATATACGGAAGTACCATGGCGAAGGGAACGTAAAGCCCGCTGCTCAAAAGACCGAAAGATTCAACGAAGTGGATCTGTCCGGAAATCAGCTTGCCGACAATAACATCATGCAGAAAACCTCCTCCGCCCATAAAATTGCTCAATTTCATTAATACCGGTGTCCAGAGATTGTTAAACAGGGGGTCAAAAAGGTAGCCAATCAGGCCTTCGCCTATAAAACGAATTATGAAAAAGGATGCTGAGAGAACCAGTGCGGCTATTATATAACCGAATCTGGGCTTTACGCTGGCATCTTCAAGACGTTCATACCATCTATGGTGACGATGAGTAATCTGCTGGACCTGGCCTGTTATATTACCAATGAGCGCCCAGCGTTCATCGAGACTCCGGGCGGGAGCATGAGGAGCGGAAGCTTTTGGAATGCTCTTTACAAGGTTTTTTATTCCGTAGCCGGTCAAGGCTGAAGTTGGAATAACGGGTACTCCCAGAATACTCTGCAGCTTGTCCAGATCAATGTTGATGCCACGATGTCTGGTATCATCCCATAAATTAAGGGCAACAATTACAGGAATGTCTTTTTCCAGCAACTGTAAGGTTAAATAAAGGTTTCTCTCCAGGTTGGTTGCGTCGATTACACTGATAACAACATCTCCCGTTTTGAGCATTTTCAGGGCGATTTCTTCTGCTTCACAGGTAGGCTCGAGTGTATAAGTGCCTGGAACGTCAATTACTTCCGCAGGTTCATTATTTACTTTTGTGAATCCACGGGTGTAGCCGACCGTTGTGCCGGGGTAATTTGATGAGAGGACGCGAACCCCGCTGAGGCGGGAGAAAAGAACACTTTTGCCGACATTCGGATTACCCATGAGTAAAATTTTCATTTTACTCTCCGATCGACATCAACGATTATCTTGCTGGCCATGCCAAACCCGAGAGCTACCTGGGTTCTGTTAACCTGAATGGTTACAGGACCCCGCATAGATGCAGTGCTGATTTTCGTTATCTTTTTACCAGGAATGATCCCCAGTGCGCCAAGACGATTGAGCAGGCCTTGGCCTCCATGAATTTCAAGTATAGAGCCACATTCATCTGCTCGCATTTCACTTAGTGTTTGAACCACAATATTCTCACTTTTTATCCATAAAATTGGTTGCTTGTTGATTTACGCGAAGTCTCAATTTCTACTCTTTTACAGGATTGCTGTCAAGCAATAAAAGGTAATTGGAATCAGGCCAGATTCTTTACAGTTAAGGGGAAACAGCCATTGCAACCATTGGTGTCGATCTCCGGCAAATTTAAGCAGACCCCTTAGGGACTGAAAATTAATAACTCATCGTTTTCGCATCCCTGCTTCAGGCCATCTTTAGCCGCTCCTCATTCACAAAATCCTCAAATTAGCTCTGCTAGTTCTGTGGTTTTGTTCAATCGGATCGACCAAACCTAACCTAAATCAGAGCGCGAATTCCGATGACTTATTTATTTCCAGTCCCTTACGTAACCCAATTTTCGACTTTCAAATTTTTAACTTGTTTTATGAAGGAAAATTCGCCCATTAAATCATTACAATGCCAATATCCGAACCACGATTAAAATGAGTGTTCCTTGCCGGGGAAAGCGCCCTTTTTAACTTCGTCAAGATACTGCTCAATGGCTTCTTTCATATTAGCGTTCAGATTGGCATATTTTTTGACGAATTTGGGTGTGAATTCTTTAAACATTCCAAGCATATCGTTCACCACCAGTACCTGACCGTCACAATCAACGCCCCCGCCGATTCCGATGGTAGGTATTTTAAGAGATTTACTGATCTCTGCGGCCAGAGTTGCGGGGACGACTTCCAGGACAATGGAAAAGGCTCCCGCCTCTTCAAGAATTTTTGCATCTTCCAATATCCTTTTCGCTGCTGTGTCACCTTTTCCCTGTACTTTGTAGCCTCCGAACTGGTGAACTGATTGCGGGGTAAGGCCTAGATGACCCATAACGGGAATTCCTGCAGATGTTATTCGTCTTGTGATTTCCGCTACTTCTCTGCCCCCCTCCAGCTTCACACCATGCGCCCCGGCTTCTTTCATGAAACGTCCCGCATTGCGCATGGCTTCTTCAACGGAGGCCTGGTATGACATAAAGGGCATATCTCCTATTACCATGGCGCGTTCCACGGCGCGGGAAACGGCTTTTGTGTGATGAAGCATATCTTCCATTGTTACGGGTAATGTGCTGTCATAGCCGAGGACAACCATGCCAAGAGAGTCTCCGATTAAGATCATATCAACGCCTGCTTCATCCATAACGGCGGCAGTTGAATAATCGTACGCCGTCAACATGGTTATTTTTTCACCTTTTTCTTTCATTGAACGGATTACCGACGTAGTTACCTTGCTCATCTTACCTGCTTTACTCATCTTTTAATCCTCCCGATAGCAATAATTTTATTTCTTTTGCCCTTTCATCTGACAACGTCTTTTTTCTATGACCGATATCTACAGTGAAAATACCAAGTTCACGGTACAGATTTAAAAATTCAGGGAGTTTGGTTTGAAATGCCTGGAGATGTTTTTCGACAGTTCCTATATCACCCCTGGAAATAGGACCGGTTAGTGATTCAACCGTTCCCTGGTTTTCTATATTTTTGATTGTCCCTCTGACAAGTGGCCAAAAGGCTTTCATCGCCTCATCGTGCTTCAAGCCTAAAGCCTTATAAACTTCCACGACCATGTTCATCAGGGTAACGAGATAGTTTGAAGCCATGCAGGCGGCAGCATGATACAGGGGCTTATCCTTCTCTGAAACAAAAAAGGGAACGCCGCCGAGATCTTTGACGATTTGGACAGACCAGTTTTTTATCTCTTTCCGGGCCGTGATGCCAAAGGTGGCGCCCGGTATATTTTCAATAGCGCCTGTCACATCGGCAAAGGACTGAATGGGGTGTATGCTCGCTACATGTGCTCCCGATTTCCTGGCGGATTCAAGCAGATCGAGCCCTCCCGCTCCGCTCATGTGAATGACTTTCTTGCCGGGGCTGACAGCGCCGTCTTTTGTTATTTTTTCGCAAACCGATGCGATAGCGTCGTCGCTGGTGGAAATAATAATGCACTCAGCCATGGCTGCGGCTCGAGAAAGATTGCGAAATGGTTTGCCTCGAGTGTATTCAACACCCCTCTTTATCGACTCATTGGATCGGCTTGCTACGGCAACAATATTATAACCAGAGGATCGAAGGAGAAACCCGACTGCCGTACCCACCTTTCCTGCGCCAAGAATTGCGATCGTATCTTTTTTCATTTTAATTTTTGTAACCGTTCACGGGTTCAAGGTTCCATTCTTGTCCCCGGACTGCATTTGGGATGCGTATTTACGGGGAAAGCGTCAGCTTCGTCAGGCCTGAAACAAAATCTGGAGACAAATTGGCAATTATTTGCGAAAATGAGCATTTTTGACACGGTTACTAATTTTTTATATTTTCGTGATCATCTTTAATAAAAATCTGCCATAAATAGATAACGCTACGTTGACAAATGAGGGATACAAAAAACCCTTCAGACTGATGTCGGAAGGGTCGTAGAATACACGTATATATCATTAAAAAAACCGGTGACCTTCCCGTCTCAGTCCACAGAAAATGGATCCAAGCGGTGGAAGAACACTATCACACGGAAAAATAAGTTGTCAATACAATAAATGCCTGATATCATAACGACTCAGGTTCAAAGGTTCAAAGGCACAAAGCTTATATGGAAAAAATCGCTGTCAAATGATACGCTTGGCAGTTCCTTAGTTCGCCGAAGACCGCCGCCGGCGCTGGTTGTTACTTGTCCCGCTGTGCCTGCCTGAGCAGTTGCTTTGGTTCATTGTTTCAAGTCAACATCATGTTCCAGTTCAGGGATTCAAACTCTTTATGGAATGAATGATCATCATCGATGATGTTATAACTCAGATTTCTAAATACAGCTTTAGCAATATTCTGAACGGCATCGACTGGAACAACATCATCATTTTTTCCGTGAAAAACGATAACGGGAATTTGGATTGTTCTATCGAGATATGGATTGAATTCTTCCAAATTCAGGGCTGGCGCCAGGAGGATAAGCTTCCTAACCCTTTCTTCATTTTTGCATGTAAATGCGGCGGCCATTAAGCCACCGAAACTGGATCCAACTAAAATCAGATCACTTTTATCGGCAAGAACTTTATTTAACTTCACCATTCTTTTTTCAAAAGCGCCTGTATAATCTTCAATAATCATATCAGGGTAAGTTTCTTTGAAATATACTCCTTTGGCACCATGGCTGCTGCTTTCCAGACCGTGGATAAATACTCTGGTGATATTCATAAGTCCAACAATCCTTTCAATAATAAGGGGTCGGGGGCCAGGGGGCAGAATAAAAAGGTCATCGACGGTTGTATTTCTTCTCCTGCCCCCCGATCCCTGAATGAATACATACTACTCAATAAATGATTTTGCAACATTGATTCACTCATCTGCGCAAAGATTGTTGATTTAAATGTGTCTGCCATGTTAGAACCCACTCAAGAAAGATGCGCTTGTAAAAAGTCCACGCCGTGTCATTCTGAGGAGCGGAGCGACGAAGAATCTCAATGATATCAGATTCTTCGCTATCGCTCAGAATGACAAAAGAGTGTTTTTGTGACTTTTTACGAGACCATCAAGAAAGGTATTTATTATTATGAGTCTCGTATTTCCCTTTAAGGCCGTGAGGCCCGTCAAAGAGTTTGTGAAGGATGTGGCATCGTATCCCTATGATATCATTGATTCAGATGAAGCGCGTAAGATAGCTGAAGGTAATCCAAAGAGTTTTCTACATGTCGTAAAAGCAGAAATAGATTTATCAGGTGATATAGATATTCATGATGACATAGTATATGAAAAAGCCAGACAGAATTTCTATAATTTTCTGGATGAAGGAATTTTATTTCAAGATCCCAGGCCGTGTTTTTATGTTTATCGTCAGCAAATTGGGGATCACGAACAATATGGAATAGTTGCCTGCGCCAGCGTTGACGAGTACGAATCGTCGATTCATATTAAAAAACATGAATTGACACGAACTGATAAGGAGAAAGAGCGAACGAGTCATATCTCGGACGTGAACGCGCAAACGGGGCTGGTGTTATTAACATACAGGGGGAGGGAGTCGATAGACAGGATCGTAGCAAAAATCGCTGAGGGTGTACCGGAATACGATTTTTTTGCGGATGATGGTATTTCACATACCGCCTGGGTCGTGGATGATGAAAATACAATTAACACAATAAAAGAGGAATTTCTGAGAGTAGATTCACTCTATATTGCCGACGGACACCACAGGGCGGCGGCGGCGGCAAATGTTGCAAAAAAGCGCCGTTTAGAAAATCCGGTTTATAGCGGGAGCGAAGAGTACAATTTTATCATGGTTGCCATCTTTCCTGATAATCAGCTTAAGGTAATGGGTTATAATCGGGTTGTTAAAGACCTGAATGGCTTAAGTGAAACAAAATTTCTGGATAAAGTTCGCACTAAATTCTTTATCATGGATAATTTCAAGGAAACATCGCCTGAACGGTTGCATGAATTTGGAATGTATTTAAATGGCATGTGGTACAAACTCAAAGCCAAAGAAGATATCTATAATGAAAGCGATGTTGTGGAGGTTTTAGATGTTTCCATACTCCAGAATCACTTATTGAAACCCGTGCTGGGTATCGGTGATTCACGGACTGATGACAGGATTCTCTTCGTGGGAGGTGTAAAGGGGACCAAAGAATTGGAAAGGTTGGTAGATTCCGGCCAGTACGCGGTGGCTTTCTCGATGAATCCTGCAACATTAGTCCAACTGATGAATGTAGCGGATGCTGGTGAACTGATGCCCCCCAAATCCACCTGGTTTGAACCGAAGCTTCGCAGTGGAATTTTTGTACATCTCCTTGAATAAGTATAGTTTCGAGTTTCGAGTTGAAAGTTAAATAAATTTCAGCTCTCTTTTTGCCCGGAACCGGACAATAAAAAATGCCGGCACATTCGCAATCGGTTGAGCCATTCACGCGACGTTTAAATCAAAAAAAATCCGTAGCCGTTCACGGCTTGAAACTTGAAATTGGAAAGTAGAAATTGGGAAGAACAGTACAAAAGCATGAAGACCCAATTTCTATTTTCTAATTTCAACGTTCCGTGAACGGCTACAAAAATCCTAACCCGGACAAGCCGCAACCAAAGAAGATATATTTTTATCACGAAAACACGAAATAATCCGGGAATTTGTGAGCTAATGATGGGGAAAGACTATAATCTGATTGTTATACTGGGAGCCACTGCGACCGGCAAAACACAGTTGGCGGCAAGGCTTGCCGGAGAATTAAACTCAGAGGTTATCTCTGCCGACTCACGCCAGATTTACAGAGGTATGGATCTGGGCACAGGCAAAGATCTTGCCGAATTTGTCGTTGATGGCAGGCGGGTGCCGTATCATCTGATCGATATTGTTGACCCTGACGATGAATTTAACGTTTTTGAATACCAGAAACGTTTTTTTGAATGTTTTTCGGAAATTACGCAAAGGGGAATCGTTCCCGTTATGGTCGGGGGGACAGGACTCTATATAGAAACAGTCATAAAGGGTTACATGATGCTCGAAGTTCCTGAAAATCCCGGGTTGCGTGAAGAACTGTCATGTCTGGATATGGAGGCCCTCGCGGTGCGATTACTTGCCGTTAATCCTGCCCCTCACAATACTACGGATCTCCTGGATAGAAGCCGCCTTATTCGCGCTATCGAGATAGCAAAATACACAAATGATCATCAATCTTCTGATAAAGCCGGTCTACCCGATATAAGGCCGTTTATTATCGGTATCCGCTTTGAACGGGAAATCCTTCGCCGCAGAATTACAGCCCGGCTGAAAAAGAGGATTGAAATGGGTATGATAGATGAGGTGAAAAGACTACATGAAGCAGGAACAAGCTGGGAGAAATTATCGTTTTTCGGACTCGAATACCGGTACATAAGCTTGTATCTCCAGGGTAGAATGACCTGTGAGGATATGTTTAAGACGCTGAACACCAGGATTCATCAGTTTGCCAAGAGACAGGAGACATGGTTCAGACGAATGGAAAAAAGGGGAACAATTATACACTGGATTGACGGGGCAGATTATGATGCGGTCAAAAAACTGGTTCGAAATATGTGAACGTTCAATGAATGTTGGACTGTTCGTTCCAATACTCCAGCACTCCATGTTTTTGTTGAGCATAATATATTTATGAGCCGAAATAATGGATCCACAAATATAGATACATAAGATGATAGTTCCAGAGAACATTTTAAACTATCTCGACAAATATTCAGTCGGAGATAATTGGTATATTAATACGGCTGATTACAACGAAATAAATAACGTAGTAGTTATTCCTGCATTGGCGGAAACCGGTCAACTTTTCAAAACGCTTGCAAGTCTTTCCGGGAATGCACGGGAAGAACTTGCCCACACACTGGTTCTCTGTGTCATCAATAATAAAAGTATTCAACATGCCATTCCCAGAGAGTTTGAAGACAATCAAATTACATTGAAAATTTTGAGAGATCTCATTGACGGTAAAATGCCGGATGACGGTTTATTGAATAATTCGCTTTTGTTATCCATAAATGAAATCCTTCAAAATAATCTTAAAGTGGCCTGTGTTGATGCCTCTTCTCCCGGATGTGAAATGCCTGATAAAATAGGAGGTGTGGGACTTGCCCGTAAAATAGGCCTCGATTTGGCGCTGAAGGTATTTAATTATACTAGAGAAGAGATAAATCTCCTGTTTTCTCTGGATGCCGATACACTTGTAGCAACAAATTATTTGGAAGCCGTCCGAGTTTTTTTCCGTAAAGAACGGGCTCATGCCGCTGTTGTAGAATTTATGCATCAGGACGCCGGGAATACGGATGAACAGGCCGCAATATGCTGTTATGAAATATTTCTTCGCTACTATGTTCTCGGTCTGGCCTACGCAGGGTCACGCTATGCCTTTCATTCTATCGGCTCAACGATGGTATGCACCCCGGATGCTTACACAGCAGTAAGGGGAATGAATAAAAGAAAAGCGGCGGAGGATTTCTATTTCCTGGATAAGCTTGCTAAAATGAAGGGCGTTGGCGCTATCAATACCACCCGGGTTTACCCTTCTTCCAGGCAATCGAAACGTGTTCCCTTCGGTACGGGAAAGCGCATTGTCGGGTTCCTTGAGGGAGGTCGTTCCGAGTCCGAGTATGTATTATATGATCCTGGGGTTTTTGTTGTATTGAAAAAGTGGCTGGAATACATGTCTTCCTGTCCGGATACGGATGCAGAAATAATATTAACCAAGGCAGGGGAAATATATCCGCAACTTGAAGAGTATCTCAGAGAACAACGCTTCCAGGATATATGGCGACGGCTGAGAAAAAACAGCAAGAGCGAGCAGGTTCTTCTGAAGCACTTTCTTGTATGGTTCGACGGATTGAAGACATTGAGGCTCATTAACTATCTGACGAGAAATGGAATGCCGCCTGTAGATATGTTTGATGCTGTACGAGTGCTAATGAATATGATGGGCAAGGGATTTCCTGCGGTAACCAAACCGGGCAAAATCCCGCCTCTTCATGTTCAGTTAGAAATACTTGAACATCTTAGGCGTTCCTGATGCGGCAAAGCCGCAAAATTTTAAATTTTGAATGTTGAATTTTAAATTAAGGATACAACCATCTTTATTAGAGTCTTTATTCACAACAAAGCCTGCCTGTGCGTTGCCTGTCTGTGCCTGCCTGTGCCGCCTGCACGGCAGACAGGCGTTTTTTGCGCAGATGTTTGTGTCAGGCGGTGAAAAACAAGGCTCAAGGAGCAAGGAAAAACCTTGGACCTTTGACCTTGCACCTAATCTTTTTAAAAACAGGATCAAGGAAAAAGGATAAAGGATCAAGGTAAAAAATCTCCGCCAAAGGCGGACTACCTTGAACCTTGAACCTTGAACCTTGAACCTTTGCCGCATTAGGTATTGATTGCCATTTGCTCTTCGTGTTATATTAAAAAATGTGGAAGTAACTAAGAGGAAAACAGCTTATCATTGGAATCTGAAATAATCAGAAGGAAAAAAACCAGGTCCATATATGTAGGCCCCGTCAAAATAGGAGGAGATGCGCCGGTTGTTGTTCAGTCCATGACCTGTACAGATACAAGAGATGTGGCCGCAACGATCGAACAGATCAAAAGACTCGAGAATGCAGGTTGCGAGATTATCAGGGTTGCCGTTCCTGACAGAGAAGCGGCGGCGGCTCTTGTGGATATCAAGAAGAATATCCATATCCCGTTGATTGCCGATATACATTTTAATCATCTCCTTGCCATCGAAGCCATTCAAAACGGGGCTGACGGTATCAGAATAAACCCGGGCAATACGGGTAAGGATAAAATTAAAGAGATAATTTCAGTTGCAAAGAAAAGAGATATAACCATTCGAATAGGAATTAACGCGGGCTCCCTGGAAAAAGATATATTATCAGGCTATGGTGGTCCAACTGCTCCTGCACTTGTAGAAAGTGCCTTGAGGAGTATAGAATTATTTGAGGATATGGGGTTTCATTCCATTAAATTGTCCCTGAAATCATCAGACGTTGCAACGATGATTGAAGCCCACCGCACGATTTCAGAAAAGACAGATTATCCCCTTCACATCGGTGTTACTGAAGCTGGCAGTCTTGTTAATTCTGCCATTAAGTCGTCCATTGGTATCGGGATTCTTCTCTATGATGGAATCGGTGATACGATCAGAGTTTCCATAACCGGTGATCCTGTGAGCGAAGTTGGCGTCGCTTACGGGATACTGAGAGCGTTGAATATCAGAAGGGTAGGGCCGGATATAATATCCTGTCCCACCTGCGGGCGTTGCGAGATTGATCTTTTTAAGCTTTCTGAAGAGGTTGAAAAAAGGCTTACCGGCATGAAGGAATATCTGAAAATAGCCCTCATGGGGTGTGTTGTAAACGGCCCCGGAGAAGCCGCGGAGGCGGATATCGGCATTGCCGGGGGGCGCAACATGGGCCTGCTTTTTAAAAAGGGTGAGCCTGTAAGAAAAATAAAAGAAGAAGAATTTGTTGATGTATTGGTGGATGAGGTGAAAAATATGGTATCGAACAAACCGAATAAACCGGACATGGAGGAATGATGCGCTATTCTGAGATGCTCTTGCCGACGGGCAGAGAAACCCCTTCAGATGCCGAGGTGATCAGTCACCAGCTGATGTTGAGAGCGGGCATGATAAGGAAATTAAGCAGTGGTATCTATTCATATCTTCCGTTGGGTTACAGAGTAATAAAAAAGGTGGAACAGATCATTCGTGAGGAAATGGACAGGGCAGGCGGTCAGGAGGTGTTCCTGCCCGCAGTACAGCCGGCCGAATTGTGGATAGAATCTGGGAGATGGCAATTTTATGGCAAGGAACTCCTGAGACTGAAGGATCGTCATAATCGTGAATATTGCATAGGACCAACTCATGAGGAGGTCATAACAGATCTCATTCGTAATGAAATCCAGACGTACAGGCAACTCCCGATAAACCTTTATCAGATCCAGACAAAGTTTCGAGATGAAATCAGGCCTCGTTTCGGGATCATGCGGTGTAGAGAATTTGGCATGAAGGATGCCTACAGTTTTGACGCTGATGACGCCGGCGCCGAGTTAAGCTACAAAAAAATGTTTGAGGCTTATAGCCGTATCTTCAGCCGCTGCGGTCTCAGTTTCAGACCCGTGGAAGCGGACAGTGGCAGTATCGGGGGGAGTTTTTCTCATGAATTTCTCGTTACCGCTGATTCGGGAGAGGATGGAATGGTTTATTGCACTTCCTGTGATTATGCGGCCAATCTTGAAAAAGCTGAGGTTGCAAGACCCGAGGAGCGACATATTGATGAATCTGAATTCTTACCTCTTGAAGAAATTTATACTCCCGGTGTGAGGACTATTGAAGAAGTGTCCGCGTTCCTGGATGTTACAACTCAAGACATTGTAAAAACTCTCATATTTTCTGCAGACGATTCTACCATCGCTGTTTTGATCAGGGGCAACGAAGAAATTAATGAAATTAAACTGAAAAACTATCTGGGATGTGATTCTCTTGAACTGGCAACAGACGATATTGTTCACGAAGTTACAGGCGCTCCCAAAGGATTTGCAGGAGGAATAGGAATAAAGTCTGAGATCATTGCTGATTATTCCCTGATAAATATGCGTAATTTCGTTATGGGAGCCAACAAAAAAGATTATCACATAAAAAATTGCAACACAGGCAGAGATTTCAAGATAAGAGATTTTGCCGATCTTAGAATCATAGGAGTAACAGATACTTGCCCCCGCTGTAAAAGTCCCATAAAGTTTGCCAGAGGAATAGAGGTAGGACACGTATTTAAACTCGGTACGAAATATAGTAAAGCCATGAAGGCGACCTTCCTTGATAAAGACGGTAAGGAAAAATATATGGTCATGGGATGTTATGGGATAGGAGTGGGAAGAACGGTGGCGGCATGCATAGAACAAAACAATGACGAAGACGGGATTATATGGCCTTTTTCGATTGCTCCGTATCACGTGTTGATAACGCCGGTGAACATCAGGAATGAAGAGCTCTTATCCATGGCAGAGAAGTTGTATGACAATCTTGGGAGGAGGGGCATCGAAGTTCTTCTTGACGATAGAGATGAGAGAGCAGGCGTAAAGTTTAAGGATGCAGATCTCATCGGGATTCCGCTCAGGATTACTATGGGCCCTAAAAAACTCGCTGAAGGAAAAGTGGAAGTAAAATTCAGGAAATCGGGGGAAGTGCGTGAAATTCCCTTCGATGAAGTTGAAGATTTTGTTGTTCAGGCGGTCGAAAAGCGAGTAATGAGTAACGAGTAATGATTCTATGATTAGAATTACTGACATACTGGATAAAGCACATAAATATCTTTCCCGGGAAGACCTGGAAATGATAGAAAAGGCTTATATCTTCTCCGCTGCTGTTCACAAGGACCAAAAGCGTTTATCCGGAGAGCCATATTTAATTCATCCCCTTGAGGTTGCCGGAATACTGGTTGAGAT
The DNA here is from genome assembly GCA_021159265.1 of Syntrophobacterales bacterium. Classification (GTDB taxonomy): domain Bacteria; phylum Desulfobacterota; class Syntrophia; order Syntrophales; family UBA6807; genus UBA3084. The sequence continues at coordinate 17,022 of JAGGSD010000313.1, forward strand.
GAAACTGGATAGGTCTGCCATTATTACCGGGTTACTTCATGATACAGTTGAAGATACACTGACCACAATTGAACAGATAAAAGAGGATTTTGGTGAGGATGTCGCTTTTCTTGTAGAAGGACTTACAAAAATAAGCAAGATTAGATTTGGGAGCCAGGTAGAAAGGCAGGCGGAAAACTTCAGAAAGATGATGCTGGCAATGTCTTCCGATATCAGGATCATTATTGTAAAACTGGCAGACCGGGTTCACAATATGAGAACGCTGGAATTTCAACCGAAGGACAAGCAGAGTTTTATTGCAAGGGAAACTCTTGAAGTTTATGCGCCGCTTGCAAGCCGCCTTGGTATCAACTGGATGAGAATGGAGTTGGAAGACCTTTCATTTAAACACCTTTCTCCGGAAGAATATTTTAATCTTCTTAATAAGGTCGCCAAGAAAAAAGGGGAGAGAGAAGAATATACGGAAAAGGTAAAAAAGATTATTCAGGAAAACATGGAGAAATATGGCCTTAAGGGCAGGGTTGAAGGAAGGGCAAAGCATCTTTACAGTATTTATGAAAAAATGAATGAACAGCACATAAACTTTGATGAAGTCTATGATCTTATGGCATTCCGGATTATCCTTGATTCAAACGAAATAAAAGAATGTTATGAAGCTTTGAGTGTTGTTCACGCCTACTGGAAACCCGTGCCCGGGCGCTTTAAGGATTATATAGCTATGCCGAAGGCAAATAACTATCGTTCGTTACATACAACAGTCATCGGTCCTTACGGTGAAAGGGTAGAGATACAGATACGCAACCATGAGATGCATGAGTGGGCAGAGAAGGGGATTGCGGCCCACTGGAGATACAAAGAGGGCAAGGTCTCATCCCGTGAGGATGAAGATCAAATCGAAAAGTTAAGAGAGCTGCTTGAGATTCAGCAGGAGCATAAAGATGCCAGGGAATTCATGAGGAATTTAAAGATCTCTCTTTTCCCGGATGAAGTGTACGTTTTTACGCCTCACGGTGATGTTAAGTCCTTTCCAAAGGGCGCTACACCCGTTGATTTTGCTTACAGCGTTCATACGGATGTGGGAAATCACTGTATTGGCGCCAAGGTAAACAGGAATATCGTTTCCCTTAAATATAAGCTTCAGAATGGCGATACAGTCGAGATTCTGACGCAGCCAGGCCGTCATCCCAGCAAGGATTGGCTGAAATATGCTGTGACATCACGAGCACAATCGAAAATAAAACAGTGGATAAAGACCGAAGAAAGAGGGAAAAGTATTGCCATCGGGAGAGATGTTTTGGAGAGGGAGTTTAAAAAAAATCATCTCACTTTCAAAAAGATTGTCAAATCCGATGAATTTAAAGAAATTCTCAGTGAACAATCGCTTGGCACAGTTGATGATCTTATGGCGCTCATTGGATATGGAAAGATATCAACTAAATATATTGTCAATCACTTCATTAATAAAGAAGAAGAAGATACCGGTGCGAAGCCTAAGAAAAAACCGGGTGTTACATCAGATACGGGGATAAAAATAACAGGTGTCGACGATGTTATGGTTAGATTCGCCAAATGCTGCAGCCCCCTTCCAGGCGACGATATAATAGGTTACATAACAAGAGGAAGAGGGATAAGCGTTCATGTTTCCAACTGCCCCATAGTTCAGGAAATGGATCCTGAAAGGCTTGTTGAAGTTCGTTGGAACATAAAGCAAAAGCAAACCTTCAGGGCCAATATCCGGTTAGTTTGCATTGATAAAAAAGGACTCCTTTCTGATCTAAGCTCTGTCATATCTTCTCTGGGGATAAATATTAATTCCGCCAATATAGATACGATACGGGGCGAAAATGCAACATGCGATTTTGAGTTGGATATAAATGATCTTGATCAATTTAACACGCTGACCTCAGCTTTCAGAAAAATACAAGGGGTTTTGTCGGTTAAGAGGGTAAGTGGAACTTTTTCAAACAGTATGAAGAAGGGTTATATCAGAAACACCTTCAACTCTTGACAGTTGTCACAGACTTGCTGTATTGAGGGCTTGCGTGAATTTCGAGTTTCAGGTTTAACGGGTCTGTGTAATCTGCGGATGAATTGTGAGCACGGGCGCTTGCCATGTTGCTTGCAGGGAAAAAAGAGTCTTTATTCTTAATTTAGAATTCAACATTTAAAATTTAAAATTTTGCGGCTTTGCCGCCTTAGGTTATTATGCAATTAACTAAAACAGTTTTACTCATCTTATTATCTGTATTGTTTATATTTCCGTTTACATCGGCAATGGCAGGAACCGGTCATGTTGTCATAATTGATCCAGCTCATGGAGGCGCCGACAGGGGGGTAAAATTATCAAGAAACCTTTGCGAGAAAGACATTACACTTATCATTGCGAAAGATTTAAAGAAAAATCTCAGCAAGACAAAAAATGTAAAGATCTATCTTACAAGATCAGCAGATAAAAAACTTTCCATATCCGAGAGGATAAAGATAGCCCGTAGATCAAAGGCGGATCTTTTTGTCAGCCTTCACATTAATGCGGGATTCGGGAAGAATTCATCCGGATATGAAGTATATTTCCCGGGTTTTGGAAAGACGCCGGCCAGGAAGGGTGATTCGAATGAAATATTGAATGATATGGTAAGGAACAAGTACCTTAACGATAGTGTTCGATTTGCCCAGATTGTTATGAGAAACATCGAAAAAGTGTTTTCCCGGCAGGGCAGGGGGCTCAGGAATGCACCCATTCCTGTCCTTGAAGGGTTAGCAATTCCCGCAGTTGTCATAGAGCTGGGATTTGCCACAAATATCAAGGACAGAAAAAAATTGCTGAGCCGGAAAATTCAAAAATCAATTGCAACAGCGTTAAGCAAAAGCATCAAAGAATATTTTTCCACTGAGGGGCAGTTGTGAGAGCAAATGATCGTAAATGGGATGAAATAAGAGAAGTAAAAATAACAAGGAATTTTCTTCAATATCCCGGAGGTTCAGTTCTTATTGAATTGGGAAATACAAAAGTTATTTGTACAGCCTCGCTTGAAGCAGGTGTGCCTTCTTTTCTGCGAAACTCGGGCCGGGGCTGGTTGACTGCTGAGTATTCCATGCTGCCCATGTCAACACCTACAAGAAACTTGAGGGAGTCTGTAAGGGGCAAAATAGGGGGAAGAACCCACGAAATTCAGAGACTTATCGGGCGATCACTTCGTTCCGTAACCGATCTGAATACATTTGGCGAAAGGACAATGTATATCGATTGTGATGTGATTCAGGCCGATGGGGGAACGAGAACCGCATCCATTACGGGTAGTTTTATCGCCATGATAGATGCATTTCGCAGGCTCAAGGAAGAAGGTATTGTAAAGAGAGTCCCTGTTACGGATTTTGTTTCTGCTATCAGTACAGGTGTGGTGAGAGGAAATATCCTTCTTGATCTGGATTATGAAGAAGATTCCACTGCCGATGTGGACATGAACTTTGTAATGACCGGCAGCGGGCGTTTTATTGAAGTTCAGGGCACTGCCGAACAGACCCCGTTTGACCGTAATCAATTCAATGAAATGGCGGATGTCGCAACAAAAGGGATATCATCCCTTACGAAGAAGCAGGTAGAAATTTTCGGAGATATAAACTGAAGAAAATCGTATTTGCCACAGAAAACAAGGGAAAGCTGAGGGAGCTTAAGGCATTGCTTGAAGAATCTGAAATGGCAGTATTGTCACTAAGTGATTACCCGAGCGCACCTGAAATTATAGAAGACGGTAAAACCTTTTTCGAAAATGCCTTAAAAAAGGCCAGGATTGTATCGGAATATACGGGTGAGATGGTTATTGCCGATGATTCGGGATTAGAGGTTGATTTCCTGGAGGGGAGACCGGGGATTCATTCAGCGAGGTATTCAGGGCCCGATGCGGATGACGAAAAAAATATTCAGAGGCTTTTGCAAGAATTAAAGGGTGTTCCCATTGAAAGAAGAGGAGCCGCCTTTAAATGTGTCCTCGTTCTTTACAATCCGGACGGAATATATGAGTCGTTTGAGGGAACATTACGGGGTGAAATAGCAGTAAGCCCTGCCGGTAGCGAAGGTTTTGGTTATGATCCGGTATTTATTGTTCCGGAATATGGTAGAACCGTTGCCGAACTCAGCCCGGACATCAAAAACAAAATCAGTCACCGGGCGAAAGCCTTCAAGAAACTGAAAAAAAGCTTGCGGCAACATGTCAAATAATTTAGATACTTATGAAACGGGGCGTAGCGCAGCCTGGTAGCGCGCTTGCTTTGGGAGCAAGATGTCGCAGGTTCAAATCCTGCCGCCCCGACCAGCATAATCAGAGAATTTAACATTGTTTACACATACAAATCATTATCAAGGAACGCTTTCAAAAGAAGTGTGGATTTTTGATCAGCAAAGTTTGATGGTCTCGTAAAAAGCCCCGCTATGCCGTTTTACGGCATTATAATGGAAAGTAACTTTTACAAAGCATGTTTAAGGCCGATGGGGGCATCGGCCCCTACATATTGTAGGGCCTGTTCCCCGAACAGGCCGTGTATCTGGATAGTGTCCAGTGAAATCAACAAGTTATATTAAATTCGCCCAAACGAGTTACTTGAAAGCCCCG
>JAGGSD010000232.1 GCA_021159265.1 Syntrophobacterales bacterium
CCTGTCTGCCGTGCAGGCGGCACAGGCAGGCGCAGACAGGCAACGCACAGGCAGGCAGTTGTGGTGAATAAAGACTCTAAAAGGTTTCAACGCCCAGAAGGACATTTTCATTATCTCGAATAATATCGCCATGGCCCGGGTAAATAACCGAGGGCGTGGTTGTATCACATAAATATTTGAACGAGTCCTTTATGATGTCACCATCCCAGTGAAAACGATTCAGACTTCCGCGGCCCCTCTTCGATATATTAATGACCAAATCACCACATATTAACTCACCGGTTTCTTCGTTAAAAAATGAGACGGAATCCTCCGTATGGCCCGGCGTTTCTATAACCTCCCACTTCTCAAAACCAAGTTTGTATCTCCTGTTGCCATCGCCTCCATAATAACTGATTCTCTCTTTTTTAAATGGAAGTTTAATAAAATTTCGGAGGCCTGGAAGTGGGATCCCGGCAAGACTTTCAAATCCAAGATGTGAAAATCTTCTCACATAACAGGCGCTGACAAGAGATGCGGGCACAAGACCGGAAAACCAATGCCTTATAAGAGATATCTTTTTCTTACCGCTTAAGTAATCTGCGACCTTGTAATTGAAAAAGATCTTTGTTGTTGATGAACATCGACCAACGAGATGACCAATTCCTCCGATATGATCTATATGGAAATGCGTTGCTGTAATATACTGCAGATCGTTCAGGCCTCTCCCCAGTTTACCGGTGATATATTCTTCAATATCTCTTGCGGCGCCTATACTTCCCACGTCAACGGCCATCAGCGAACTGTGTCCCTCAATTATGTAGGTCCTTGAAAATCCTGTGTTTGCGATAGGATGAACTTTATATGTATTTCCTGGCTTCATCTACTTGTCATTCCTCCGGAAGCACCGTTACTGTACAAACACATCAAAAATTCACTCTGTTGATATAATCTTTCAGTGCTATTTGCCAGTACCTCATAGTCCTCTTTGTAACTTCAGTGAATTTTCTGCAACTAAAAACAGAATAATATGGCCGGGGGGCCTTTCTTTGAAGTTTGTCAGATTTTATTGGTCGAACTTCAACGTCTGCCTTATTTGCGTATTCCAATATTTTTAGAGTGAATTGATACCAGTTACATGTTCCTCTGTTTGTAAGATGAAAAGTTCCGGCGTGATCACCCTCAATAAGCAGATTTACCGCGGAAGCTAAATCTATAGTATAAGTCGGCGAACCTGTCTGGTCATCTACTACCTCGAGTATTTGTTTATTCTTTGCCTTTTCTAAAATGGTATTCACGAAGTTCTTTCCATTTTTTCCATAAAGCCAGGCAGTCCTTATCAGTATGTAATTATTCGACAGTTCCTTAAGGTACAGTTCTCCCTGCAACTTGCTCTGCCCATATGCGCTGACAGGATTACATAAATCATTTTCCACATAAGGACTTTCTTTTTCTCCGTCGAATACGTAGTCTGTGCTGAAGTGCACAATCTTGATGCCTCTATCTCTGCATGACACAGCCACATTCTTCACACCTTCTGCATTGATGGAGAAGCATTTGTCTTTCTCTGATTCGCAACCATCAACATTTGTATAGGCGGTAGCATTAATAACAACATCAGGGGCTGTTTCTCCAATTATACGACGGCAGTCCTCGAGTGAGGAGATATCAAAATCTTTGCTGTTTTTACCCATAACTTCATGAGACAAAATCAGCATGTTAACAATATCACTGCCAAGCATACCTGTGTGTCCCAAAACTAAGATTTTCATCAGTATTTTACTTCTTTCAAAAATAATCCCTGTGGCGGAGCGGTAATTCCCGCTTTTGTTCTATTTTTGCATTTCATTATTTCGAAAAACCCCTCCGGGGTGAGCTTTCCCTTACCTACATCAACCAGAGTACCTGCAATATTCCTGACCATATGGCGCAAGAAACCATTTGCTTCTATAGTAAAGATTATCATGTAATTGTCTTCTATATCAATTTCGGCTTTGATTACGGTCCGGACATGATTGAATGCATCATCATTCGCCCCGCAAAAGGAGGAAAAATCATGGGTCCCCTTGAGTAAAACAACAGCTTTTTCCATGACCCTTACGTTAAGTGGCTCATAAACATTCCAGGAGTAATTTCTGTGTAGAACAGATCTGATACGGTTGTTATATATTCGATAAAGATACACCTTGCTTTTTGCATCGTATCTGGCATGGAACCCTTCGTCGACGTCCGACAGTTCTTTAATGACAATGTCCTTTGGCAGAACACTGTTTACTCCTTGCAAGAGATTTGGAATTTCAATCCGTGATGTTGTTTTGAAGTTTGCTACCTGATTTATGGCATGTACACCCGCATCCGTCCTTCCGGAACCTGTGATTTTTATTTTTTCCCGGGTAATCTTACCTATTGTTTTTTCTAAAACCTGCTGAATCGTAATACCGTTTGGTTGCCATTGCCATCCGTGGTAACATGTGCCATCATACTCGACAACCATCTTGATATTTCTCATAATGCAGGATACCGGTTACTCATCGTTCGTCTTATTCAAAGCTTCGATGGCAGGGAGTTTTCCCCCTTCCAGAAGTTTAAGAGACGCACCGCCGCCTGTAGATATAAAAGTAATATAATCACTCTCACCAGCTTCGTAAATGGCGATATCCGTGTCACCCCCCCCTGCGATTGTAAGAGCATGTGAATTTGCAACGGCATGGGCCATGGCAAAGGTCCCTCTGCTGAACGCGTCAATCTCAAAAACACCCATTGGGCCATTCCACACAATTGTTCTTGCATCATGTAAAACTTCGGTAAAAAGAGTAATAGTAGCGGGGCCAATATCCAGGCCCATCCAGTCCGGATTTATTTCCTGTACCGGAACGATTTTCGTTACCGCTTTTTGATCCGCTTTCTCGGCGATAACGCAATCAATGGGAAGATACAGATTCACTCCTGACTTTCTTGCCATTTCGATACCGCTATAAGCCACACTTATAAGGTGTTCTTCGACGATGGAGTTTCCTGTTTCATACCCCATTGCTTTGAGAAATGTGAATGCCATCCCCCCGCCGATTATCATTTTATCAACTGTTTTCATAAGATTAATCAGAACCTGCAACTTATCGGATACTTTTGCGCCACCGACAATAGCCACATAGGGTCTCGGGGGATTGTTGAGAACTTTTTTAAAATAATTTAACTCTTTTTTCATGAGAAAACCGATGCCGCACTCTTTAACGTACTTGGTAACACCGACATTGGAGGCATGAACTCTGTGGGCATTACCAAAAGCATCGTCGATATATACATCCGCATAACTTCCTAATTCTTTTGCGAAAGCATCATTATTCTCTGTCTCTTCTTTATGAAACCGCAAGTTTTCCAACATGATAACGCATCCAGGCTCCATATTATCAATGAGTTTTCTGACGTCTTCGCCTATGCAGTCTTTAGACAGAATGACTCTTTTGCCGAGAAGGCGGGATAACCTTCTTGCCACAGGATTGAGACTCAGCTTAGCAATAAATTTACCGTTCGGCCTGCCCAAATGAGAAATAATGATAACCTTTGCATTTTCATCCAGGGCATGGTTAATGGTCGGAAGTGCGGCCCGAATTCTCCTGTCATCAACTATATAAGAATTATCATTCAGAGGAACATTAAAATCAAACCTGCACAGAACCTTTTTTTCTTTAAGATCGATTTGGTCGATATATTTCATACATCCTCCTTTCATGGCAAGGGTTAAGGGTTCAAGGCTAAAGGTTCAAGGTTCAAGGTTAAAAGCTAAAGGATCAGGGATAATTCTCTCCGCGCCTTGAATCCTGGTTGTTCATTGCCCAGTCCTTGCGGCTTTGCCGGCTATCTCGCAAGCTCTATAGCTCTTTCTGCTCGCTTAATGATTGATTCCCTTCCCAAAACGGCAAACACTTTATCAAGTTCCGGTCCGATAAGCCTCCCTGTTACAGCAGCTCTTATAGGCATAAATAATTTACGTCCCCTTAAACCGGTTTTCTCACGAACAGCTTTGATAACTGAATCATAAATACCGTTTCTGCGACTGGGCATATGTATCAATGTATCATAAACCTGTTTAACGACGTCAAGAGCTTCATCTTCCTTCAAAAGAGATATTGCATCATCGGATAATTTATACTGATCATCAAAAAAAATATCGATATAATGTATTATATCCGATAAATCAGTAAGATTATATCTTACGGCGTCGACAACAGAATACATCCATTCTCTTTTAATAGAGTGGCAATCATATCCTGCATCTGTGATAAAAGGCATTAATTGTTCAGTTAATTCTTTCAAATCATATTTTCTTATATAGATCCCATTTAGCCAGTTCAATTTAGCTTCGTCAAAGATAGCGCCACTTTTTCCCGTTCTTTCCAGAGAAAAATCTCTTACGATTTCATCAACCGAACAGACCTCTTTCCCTTCACCGAATGAGCTTCCAAGAAGTGAGAGATAATTCAATAATGCCTCCGGCAGAATACCTTTTCTTCTGAACTCACTTACAGAGACAGACCCATGTCTTTTGCTCAATTTCGTCCGGTCCTTTCCCAGGATCAGGGAATGGTGCGCGAATGATGGGGGTTCGAACCCCAATGTTCGATAAAGAAGTATCTGCAGCGCCGTATTGGAAAGATGATCTTCTCCCCTTATGACATGACTTATCTCCATCAGATGATCATCGACGACAACGGCAAAATTATATGCTGGAATCCCATTGGAGCGCATAATAATGAAATCTCCCATGGAATCACAATCGAATCTCATATTACCACGTATCAGGTCTTTGAACATAACAACGTCTTTTTCAACCTTAAAGCGGTAAGCGGGCTTTCTTCCTTTTTTTTCAAGTTCTTTTCTCTCGCGTGCGGTAAGATTTCTGCATTTCCCCATATATCGGGGCATCTGCTTCATTGAAAGAAGCTTTGCCCTTTCTTCCGCCAATTCTTCTTCGGTGCAGTAGCATGGATATACTTTATCTTTGCTAATGAGTTTATTCAGGTATTCTTTGTAGATATCAAGCCGTTCGAACTGATGATACGGACCGTATGCACCAGGTTTTCCCGGTCCTTCATCCCAATCAATATGAAGCCACTGAAGTTCTTTCAAAATTCTTCCTTCAAGCTTCTTTGAAGTTCTTTCCCTGTCAGTATCTTCAATCCGGAGAACAAATTCACCTCTATAATGTCGAGAAAACAGCCAGTTTAAAAGAGCCGTCCGGGCATTCCCAACATGAAGTTCACCCGTGGGAGAAGGCGCAAATCTCACCCTTGGTTTTTTTGACATGTGTTACACGTCCTCTCTCGTTATTGATACTATGGCAAAAGCGGCAATTCCCTCTTCCTGTCCAATAAAACCCATTCCTTCATTAGTCTTTGCTTTAATGTTTACCCTGCTTGCTTCTATGTCTAAAACCTTTGAAATGTTTTGTATCATTTTATATATGTATTCTTTTAGCCTTGGCCTTTCCAGAATAATTGTAGAGTCTATGTTATTTATTTTATAGCTCTTTTTAAACGCCAGGACTTTGACATTAAGGAGAAGATCAAGACTTGATATGTCTTTATAGAAAGGATCGGCGTCGGGAAAATGGTTGCCTATATCACCCTCGCCCAAAGCGCCGAGAACGGCATCACAAATGGCATGTAAAAGGACATCCGCATCGGAATGCCCTAAAAGTCCTTTTTCGTGGGGTATTTTCACCCCCCCAAGCACAAGACTTCTTCCTTCAACCAACCTGTGACTGTCATATCCTATGCCGACTCTCATACTTTTTCCTTTTTTCTTCAGCAAAAAAAAGCGCCCGGACATAAGGGAGAAGAAGAATGTTAGTATTTAGAGTCTTTATCCTCAGCAACTGCCTGCCTGTGCGTTGCCTGTCTGTGCCTGCCTGTGCCGCCTGCACGGCAGACAGGCAGACAGGCGTTTTTCGCGCAGATGTTGGTGTCAGGGATCGGGACTTCGGGGAGCCTGCGACGAGTTCGGTCGAACCGGATAAGGGCTTAGCGGGATAATCCCCTAATCCCTAATCCTGTAATCCAGGCCTTCTACCTTTGTGCCTGATTCTTTTCTTGTTTTCAATAGAAATTCGCCAAATTCAAGATCTTCGGGAGTCGTAATCTTGATGTTATTATAAGAACCGGCAATCATTTTCACTCTGATATTAATGTGTTCAACCAGGGAAGCATCGTCGGTTCCATAAAAATTATCTTCATAGGCTTTCTGATACGCTTTTTTTATTATGTCTGTCTTAAAAACCTGTGGTGTTTGGCTGAACCATAGTGTATTTCTCTTAAAGGTTTTGGTAATCAATCCATTTCCGTCAACGGATTTCACAGTATTTTTCACAGGAACACCAACCGTCACCGCATCTTCCTCAAATGCCTTTTGCACAGAGATATTTATGAGTTCCTCCGGCACAAAGGGACGTACCCCGTCATGAATAAGCACTATTTCGTCTTCATCGCTTACAGCGGCAAGACCATTTTTAACCGAATCCTGCCTTTGCCTGCCACCGGCAACTATATGTCTAACCTTCGAAATCATGTATTTTTCAACGATTGAAGTCCTTGCATAATCTATGTCGTCTTTCGGAACAACAAGAACAATATGGCCTATATGCGACGCTTTCTCGAATATCCTTAATGTATGGGATAATACGGGTATGCCTCCCAATAATATGTACTGCTTGGACACATCGTTTTTCATCCTCTTGCCCAAACCACCAGCCGCGATAATTGCAACAACTTTCACAGTAACTCCACAGAATGATATATTTGGAAAGTAGCTTACGGTAACGAAAAGCTTGATTTCTAATGCAACGAGCCCGAATTGTTAAAACAGCCCCGGCCTTCAACTTATCTTAAACTATTAATTTTGATGGTCTCGTAAAAAGCTTCGCTATGTCCCGACTGGTCGGGGCATTATAATTGAAAGTAACCGGCATTATTTAAATTTGTGTATTACTTGGCATTTGCCGAGAAATATCGATAAGTTATGGCGATTTTGTAAATTTTGGTTACTTTGAAGTCCGAATTTCTGTCGTTTTGTCATTCCCGACCTGATCGAGAATCCATAACTGCGTGTAATTACTGGATTCCCGCTTTCGCGGGAATGACAGATTAGTGAGTTTTTGACTTTCAAGGAAGTCATCCACTGGGCCATTGCGAGAAGCGTAGCGACAAAGCAATCTGATGGATACAAGTAGTTACAATACGTAAGATTGCTTCGCTCCGCTCGCAATGACAGTATTTTCGATTTTTTACAAGTGCATCAATTTTGACTTGCATGATTCTGTTTATTAAGAACTTCTTTCAAGTCTGAAAAAATCATTCTACCGGCTGTCGTCTGAAGAACACTTGTGACAATTACCTCAACGTTCCGGCTTACAAGTTTATCCGCATGATCAACAATAACCATAGTGCCATCGTCAAGATATGCCACACCCTGCCCCGATTCTTTACCTTCTTTAATAATTCTAACTGTGATAGCCTCACCGGGCAACACCGCGGGTTTTAAAGCATTTGCAAGTTCGTTTACATTTAAAACTTTTATTCCCTGCACTTCAGCTACTTTGTTCAGATTAAAATCATTCGTAATAAGTCTGCCTTTTTTCTTGTTTGCCAAAGCAATCAGCTTAGCATCAACACCCTTAAGTTTTGGAAAATCCTGATCGATGATATCAATTCTTACACTACCACTATTTTTCATTTTGCTAAGGATATCAAGACCTCTTCTGCCCCGCGAACGTTTCATGGAATCAGACGAATCCGCGATGAGTTGTAATTCATCCAGCACAAATCGAGGAACAATTAAAGTTCCATCCAAAAAACCGGTATCACAAACGTCCATTATCCTGCCATCTATGATAGCGCTCGTATCAAGAATTTTATAATCTGCATTTTCCTTTGCCTGACCTTTCGATTGAGAAAAAACGGGTAGTTGAAATTCATCACCTTTTTTGGACCCGATAATGAGACCCAGGTAGCCGAGACTTATAGTAAGCAGAACATATACTAATTCCCATGGCACAGCTTTCTGCTGTTCGATGGCTGGAATAAATCTAAGGCCATAGGCAAAGAGGAAGGCAATTAACAGACCAATAACTGTACCGATAATACCACCAAATATAACTTTAAGTGACAGCTTTCTTATTGTCTGTTCGATTTGAATTACTATTAATGCTATTAATAATCCAGATATTAAACCTATTAATGATAGCGGAAAACTATATTTTTGCGCAATAAAATAACCACTAACGGAACATACTGCAATAAGGACAAGCTTCATCAATGTTTGTAGCATTTTTCCTCCTTAAGAATTTGTTGGTTTTCAAAGAACCCTGATTAAAAATATAAAAGTAAATACTCAGGTTGTCAGGTTCAAGGTTTACAGTTAAAGAGCAATGAACACCTGACGGGAGATATTGAGATCCGGCAAATAGCGTTCAGTTCGACGTGAAAAGTAAACAACTGACAAAAAGCAAATCTCCTCTCAAAGCAACCGTGAACTTTGAACCGTGAATCTGAGCAGTTACGAACATCTGTTTATCCGGAAAATATGGTATTAAAATCGCTTTCTATCCTTGTTTCTTCTAGCTCACTGGCTATTGATATTTCTTTTATTAATAGATTTTTTGCAGTATCCATCATCTTTCTCTCTCCAAACGATAGATCCTTGTCAACTTTTAATCTCAAAAGGTCTCTCAAGACTTTGGCTATTTCATAAGCTGATCCTGTTTTAATTTTTTCCCAGTATTCTTTGTATCTTTTATTCCATGTTTGTTTGTCAACTATAACATCCCGCTCTTTCAGAATATCATAGACTCTGGGTATCTCATCTTTTGTAATCAACCCCCTGAGGCCAACAGATTCTGCGCCATTTCGAGGAATCATGATTTTCATATTACTATCTAAAATCTTCATAACGTAAAACGTTTGCTCAGTTCCCATAATCTCCTGATTTTCTATAGCCTCAATAACTCCAACACCCTGTGCCGGATATACTGCCAGATCACCAACTTTAAACATCTTAGTTTTCCTCACCGCATAAACATATTATTTATTAAAGTAATATATCACATCCTGCTTTTCAGGTCAATTAAATACATGGAATGGGAAATTTGTCTTGACTTTAAAAGGCGGAATAAGCTAGATTTTTCCGGTTTTTGGAAATTATGTTTGTTTTCAATGAAAGGAGCTCAAATGGGAAAGTACGAATCTACTTCTTTGAGAAATGTTGCAGTGATAGGTCATGGAGGAACCGGTAAAACCTCTCTTTGCGAGTCCTTCCTTTTTATCAGCGGTAAATCAGACAGACTGGGAAGGGTTGACGATGGAACATCCAATCTGGATTTCGAGCCGGAAGAGCAGAAAAGACACATATCGATCAGCTCTGCGACAAGCTTTTTCGACTGGGACAAGTATAAAGTCAATATTCTTGATACGCCGGGTGATGCAAACTTTTTCATGGACACCAAAAATTGCCTCCGTGTTGCCGATGGCGCCGTTGTTGTAATTGATGCTGTGGGAGGTGTCGAATTTCAGACAGAAAAGGTATGGGAGTTTTCTGACGAGTTATCTCTTCCCAGATTAATCTATATAAATAAAATGGACAGGGAACGTGCTGATTTCTTTAAAATCTTAGATGACATAAAGAAACGTCTCGGTAGAAAGGGCACAGTATGTTATCTGCCCATAGGATCGGAAGAATCATTTAAGGGTCTGGTTGATCTCATCAATATGAAAGCGCTCATCTTTGATGATCCAGGCGGTAAATTCAAAAAAGAAGACATTCCATCCGACATGTCAGGTGAAGTCAAAAAATATAGAGAAACCCTTGTTGAAGATATTGCCGAATGTGATGAAGAGCTGATGGATAAATATCTGGAAACAGGTGAACTGAGCGCTGAAGAGATAAAGAATGGATTAAGAAAAGGGGTAATCTCTGGCGAACTGATCCCTCTGACGTGCGGTTCAGCCATTAACAATACAGGCATTATTTCACTCATGGATATGATTGTCAGTTATTTACCCTCACCTGTGGACAGGGGAGCCGTCAAAGGCAAGAACCCCGATTCGGATGAAATTGAAGAAAGAACCCCTGAGACAACTTCTCCGTTTTCAGCGATGGTTTTTAAAACCGTTGCTGATCCCTATGCAGGGAAACTCACCCTATTCAGAGTGTTCTCAGGAACAGCAGATTCAGACTCCGGTTTTTACAATACATCCAGGAAAATCAGTGAGAAATTTGGAAATATCTTCTATTTGGATGGTAAAAATCAAAAACCCGTAGAATTACTTATTCCTGGCGATATAGCCGCCGTAGCGAAATTAAAGGAAACGGCTACCGGCAACACAATATGCAGTGAGGAAGCGAAAATTATATTCGAGGAAGTTCCCCTTGTCCCCAGTCTCATGTCCTTCGCAATAGAAGCAAAATCCAGAGGCGATGAAGAAAAAATTATCACTTCTCTCAACAGACTTATTGAAGAAGATCCAACGCTTTCTATTCGCAGAGAGGAACAGACAAAAGAGATGATACTTTCTGGTATGGGACAGGTGCACATAGAAGTAACGATTGAAAAGATGAAGCGGAAGTTCGGTGTAGAAGTTGAACTGCGTCAGCCTAAAATTCCCTATAGAGAAACGATAAAGGGAAAAACACAGGTTCAGGGAAAATATAAAAAACAGTCAGGCGGAAGAGGCCAGTATGGGGATACGTGGCTTGAAATCGAGCCCCTTCCCCGGGGAAAAGGTTTCGAATTTGTGGATAAGATCGTGGGCGGTTCTATCCCTAAGCAGTATATTCCCGCAGTTGAAAAGGGTATTGTGGAAGCTATGGGTGAAGGGGTTGTAGCTGGCTACCCGGTCGTAGATATTAAGGTTTCTTTATATGATGGGTCATTCCATACTGTGGATTCGTCAGAAATGGCCTTTAAAATCGCAGGATCAATGGGATTTAAAAAAGGAATCCTCCAGTGTCAGCCAACACTTCTGGAACCAATTGTTAGTATAAGCATAGAAATTCCCGGTGAATATATGGGCGATGTCATTGGAGATTTGAACGGCAGACGGGGAAGGGTTTTAGGAATGGACACCAAAGGATCCAACCAGCTTATTAACGGACAGGTTCCTCTGGCAGAAATACTGACGTATGCAGCGGATTTGAGATCAATGACAAGTGGCAGGGGCACGTTCACATTTGAGCATTCTCATTATGAAGAAGTACCTGCTCAGATTGCAGAGAAAATCATTGCCAAATCGAAGAATGAAGAGGAATAGTTAAATTTTGATAACAGCAGGAGTTATAACGGTCAGCGATAAGGGCTCTCGCGGAGAACGGGATGATATCAGCGGAAAAGAAATAATGAAACTTATAAAAGATATTCCCGGTGTGGTTATTGAATATGAAATCATTCCTGATGAAACAGATATTATATCCCATAAATTAATAGAATTAATTGATGAGAAAAAGATTGATCTGGTTATCACAACAGGTGGCACCGGCGTAGGTCCTCGAGATGTTACACCGGATGCGACACTGGGAATAATAGAAAAAGAAATTCCCGGAATGGCAGAAGCCATGCGCCGGGAAAGTTCAATGAAGACACCTTATGGCGTGATATCACGCGCTGTCGTTGGGATAAGAAAACAATCGTTGATCGTTAATCTTCCCGGAAGTCCGAAAGGAGCAAAAGAAAATTTTTCCGCTATTCTGCCTGCATTGAAACACACAATAGAAAAGATCAAGGGAGATGAAACAGATTGTGCTGTTTGAGATACAGCAACACTTTATTTCTGTGAGTGCCCGGCCAGAATATTTTTTGGCACTGTGGACATATTCGAAAGTTGTTTTGGGTCTGAAATACGTAAAACGGCACATTGCTTTCAATATCTGCCTTGGGAATATCCATTAATTTTTCATTACACGTAATACAAATGGTAAGAAGTGTATTCATGTCAAACTCAAGGGAAAACTCATCTATAACCTCGCTTAACTGGTCTGGAACCTTATCTGCATGAACAATAAACATGCGACCAGAAAAATGTCTCCGGGCCATATCTCTTCTTCTTGTCAGCGCAATTCTACCCTCCTTCGCGCTTTTTCTCAAAAAACCTCTATCAATATTTCCTGTATAATAAACAGTATCATAACCGAGTATGCGCAGCCATTTTGTCAGCTTCCCCAGATTTCTGTCCGTTAGAAATTTTATTTGTCCCATATCCGTTGAATAATTTCAGATGGTATGCGGCAAAACCGAAAAGTTATAAGGGATCAGGTGTCGGGGATCAGCAAAAGACAACAGCGCCCATTGGGCTTTTGGCACGATGTGTTGTAAAAACACCGCAGATCCCTGGCCCCTGACACCAACATCAGCGCAAAAAACGCCTGTCTGCGTGCCTGCCGTGCAGGCGGCACAGGCAGGGGCAGACAGGCAACACACAAGCAGGCAGTTGTTGAGGATAAAGACTCTATGTATATGTTGTTGACGGTCCCTCTTGTACTGGAGGCAATACTTCTGTCTCTTTGTGACTTTTTTCTAACACTTTTATCCTTTTATTTAATTTGGAAACTTTTCTTGCCAGTCTTAATCGTTCCACTATATCCAAAAAACCCGCAAATATCAGTCCTACACCAAATGATATAAAAATAAGTAAATAGCTGGGGACCTCAAAATTTATGATATTGTAATATTTTAAATGAACAGGAGTTGTATTCGTCAGCGAAAATGTAATAATGAACAATATAACTAACATACCGACAACTGTGTAGAAAAGTTTCATCCTATGCCTCCTTATTTTTTTGAAAAAAGGGTAATAAAGTGTCCCGGGTTTCTTCAACCTTTTCAGGGATCACCCTGGTCTCTCCTAAGACTGTGGCAAAGTTGGTATCTCCCGCCCATCTCGGGACAATATGCAAATGTATATGACTTTCCACGCCTGCCCCACTGGCTTTGCCAATATTCATTCCAATGTTAAAACCTTCAGGATTCATCACTTCTTTCAGGATTCTTATAGAAGTATCCATAAGCTCTATCATCTCTAACTTTTCTTCCATAAACATATCTTCCAACTTAGAAATATGTCTGAAGGGAACTACTAATATATGCCCGGAATTATAAGGATATTTATTTAATATATTATAGCAGTAGTTCCCTTCAAAAAGCACAAGGCTGTCATCTCTTATTGATTCTTTACAAAAAATACACCCCTCCGGCTTGATGGATCTCAAATATTCCATTCTTCCGTGAGACATAATATGATCCATGGATTACCTCTAATTCTCAATGTCTATAATTTCCCCCGTTATTGTCTCACCAACCTCGATTATACCTAAAGTATTGCGTCGCGCAAATATTCGATCCGTCGGCGAACCCGGATTAAAAAACAGGACGCCATCTTGTTCTCTATTAACAGCTTTGTGCGTATGACCGTAGACGAGACAATCTATACCCTGAAATTCCCTTATGATTTTACTTTCTATACCGAAAGGTGTACCCCACCCATGGATAAGACCTATTTTGTGTCCTTCAACATCAAGGGTCAGCTTTTCAGGGAATGCTGTTCTCACAGAACTTAAATCCATATTACCACAAACGGCATAAACATTTTTTCCCCTGAAGACATCAAGAACACGCACATCAATTATATCTCCCGCATGGAAGATCAGATCTACATCCGCGAAATATTTTTCAATAATCATCTCAAGCCTTTTGTCATAATTCTTGAGATGAGTATCCGAAATTACGCCTATTTTCATAACTAATCCAATATGAGGTTTCTATTATACATACAGTAAAAACACAAGAATTATTTAACCCAATGTCGGATAAGAATCAAAAAGGCAAAGGGCAAGATAGAACGTCCTTATGGCTGGTTCCAGGTCAGAATCGTAAGGGTGTGTGCCGGAGAGCGGATAAAAACCATTGAACAGGAAAAAGAGATATTAAGGCATGAAGTTGAATATAACGATTCTGAACCAATCCTTTAATCAAAAAGCGGCGCCGCTGATTCCCGATTCCCGAATGATGGCTTTTCTATACAGAGATATTTTGCAACATTCATAAGTCTTTTTTCCCTGAGAATCTTACTTATTTCATTTATCGTGTTGAATCCGCCAATTTTTTCTCTGTATGCAATTATGGCCCCGGCCGTTTTATTGCCTATTCCCGGGATAAGTTCAAGATCTTTAGAGGTTGCCCTATTGACTTCTATTGGCATTCCAAGAACAAACCTTGTTGTTGCCTTCATTTGCTCCAGCTCGAAGTAAGGATGATTTTCCTTATTTGAACTCAATATAATCTTGCTGCCGTTTCGTAGTTTTACTGTAAGATCTTTTTCATCAAACTTTTTTATGTCCTCAACTCCCGCAATTGCAAGAAGATCGTAACCGCTTGAATCTTCTGGTAGAAAATAAATTCCGCTGTTATTCTTATCTCCTTCCAACTGTACAACCAGAGAACCACAGGCTTCATTTGAATGAGGAGCGAAAGCGTTTTCGGTATGGTAGCAATGGAAGCTACGTTGAGAAATGTACAAAAATACAGCGATTAAAAGAAGTATAAAAGCTCCCTTAAACTGATTTTCGCTCATAAGAATTCTCTTTGTCAGTCTTTATAATCCAAGCCAAAGGCATCATGAAGAACTCTGACGGCAAGTTCTGTATATTTGCTTTCCACTACACAAGATATTTTAATTTCAGACGTACTGATCATAAGAATATTTATACCTTCACCTGCCAGGGCGGTAAACATCCTTGATGCAACACCGGCATGGCTTTTCATACCTACTCCGACTATAGATACCTTAGAAATATTTTCGTCATAATCTATTCGAGTGGCTCCTATTTCCCGGGCGACCTTTTCAAGAATAGCTTGAACTTCGCTCATGTCCTTTTTGGAAACGGTAAAGGTTAAATCGGTATTGCCTTCAATGCTTGCATTTTGTATGATCATATCAACAACTATATTCCGGTCTGAAAGGGGTGTGAATAAACGAGAAGCAATTCCCGGTTTATCCGGTACCTGACCGATAGTAACCTTTGCCTGATCTTTATCATATGTCACGCCGGAAACGACTTCTCTTTCCATATCTTCATCCTCCTTGGTTACCAGGGTTCCCTCTTCATTATTATAAGACGATCTGACATATACAGGAACCTCATATATTTTTGCTAATTCGACTGACCGGCTTTGAAGAACCTTTGCTCCAGCGCTGGAAAACTCCAGCATCTCCTCATAACTTACTTTCTTTAGCTTCCTCGCATTTTCACAAATGTTCGGATCTGCAGTATAAACACCGTCGACATCAGTATATATTTCGCAAACATCAGCATTGAGAGCGGCGGCAATCGCAACGGCGCTCGTATCCGATCCACCCCTGCCCAGTGTGGTGATATCCTCCTCCTGATTAACGCCCTGAAAACCTGACACTATAACAATATTATCCCTTCCAAGTTCATAATTAATTCTATCGGTGTCCACGTTGAGAATCCTTGCCTTCGTATGAGACTTATCGGTTAATATCTTTACCTGATAGCCCAAAAAGGATTTAGCCTTATGGCCCATTTTGTTAAGAATTATTGCAAAAAGGGAGACCGTCACCTGCTCGCCAGTAGAGATAAGCATATCGTATTCTCTCTTGGTCGGGTTGTCGGAAGCCCTGTATGCTAAATCTATTAGCCTGTCAGTTTCACCGGCCATAGCGGATAGAACAACTACCATACTATTTCCCTCTACCTTGGCCTGTATAACCCTCTTGGCTACATTCTGAATTTTTTCAATATCAGCAACAGAAGTGCCTCCAAACTTTTGAACTATTAAAGCCATTTACAGGGATACCCCCTTCCGTAACTCTTCAAAAATTTCGGATGTATTGTTTGCCTTTCCGATAATTTTTATCTCACGGCTGTTATCGTCCAGGTATCGTAAATAAATGAACATACTTTCAGCAGGAAGTATATCAATAATCTTTTCAGCCCATTCGATAACAACAACGCCATCGCCGTAGAAGTACTCTTCATAACCTATGTCGTTCAAATCCGGAGAGCCTGATAATCTATAAACATCCAAGTGGTACAAGGGGACTCTCCCGTGGTATTCGTTGATCAAGGTAAAGGTGGGACTTGTTATGAAATAATTTTCGGGCACTCCAAGACCTCTGGCAATCCCCTGCGTGATACATGTCTTACCCGAACCTAACTCACCCGTAAGTGCAACAACGTTTCCTTTCTGAAGTTTACTCCCAATAATTTTTCCGATATTTAATGTATCACCTGGTTTTTCCGACACCAGAGTCAGAGTTGATTTTTTTCTCTCATCATGCATCAGCTTTAAGCTCGCAAAAGCGGATCTACAACTTTTCAAGAACAACAATGGCTGTGGCATATTTATCAGTGTGTGAAATGCTTAAATGAGCATATGTTACAGCACTATTCTTAATCATATCCTTTATGTTGTTGTGAAGCCTTAATTCCGGCTTTCCATCTTCTCCGTTGAAAACTTCTATATCTTTCAATTTAATGCCGCTCCAGCTTCCGCGGCTAATGCACTTTATGAGCGCCTCCTTTGCTGCAAACCTTGCAGAATAATGGACAGAAGGATAAGCCTTGTTTTCACAATATGTAATCTCGCCGGCAGAATATACTCTTTTGATAAATTTTTCTTTCCATTTCTTAAGAATTCCGTCAATTCTTTCTACCTCAACAATATCTATCCCTACAGCGCAAATCATACTATCCCCCGACAATTGCATCGGCCATAATGGATACCTTTTTCATAAATTTTACGTCGTGAACTCTTAGAATGTGAGCCCCATTCATAATTGCGGCTGTTACAGTTGCCGCAGTACCTTCAATGCGATCAGGGATATCTCCACCTGTGATTTCACCGATAAATCTTTTACGAGAGGTACCTAAAAGAATCGGCTTCCCAAGCGTTTTAAACTCTTTCAGATACTTCAGCAATTTTAAGTTATCCTTCGTTGTTTTTCCAAAGCCTATCCCTGGATCGATTATAATATTTTCTATATCTATCCCTCCGGATTCCGCCTTTTCTATTCTCTCTCTGAGAAACCGTATAATTTCATTCATCAAAGATCTGTAGGAAATATCTCCCTCCTGCATAGTCTTCGGTATGCCCTTCATATGCATCAGTATTACAGGCGTTCGATAACTGGCAGCGACTCCCGGCATTTTCTCATCAAATCGCATAGCGCTTATATCATTGATTATTTCCGCTCCTTCATCAATAGCGGCACGGGCAATTTCCGCTTTAGTCGTATCTATGGAAACAGGTACTTTGACCTGTCTTTTTAATCCCTTTACTAAGGGTATCACCCTTTCCCGCTCTTCTTCTGTAGATACCGGGGCTGACCCGGGTCTTGAAGATTCGCCGCCCACATCCAGAAAGTCTGCCCCCTCACCTTCCAGCCTTACTCCATATTCAACCGCCTCTTCGACACAATTGAACATACCTCCGTCTGAAAAGGAATCAGGGGTGTTATTGATTATTCCCATTATCATCGTTCTGTTCCCCAGTTCAATTTTCCTCTCCGGTGTTCGCAGTATAAAATTCCTCTTCACTATGTTAGAAAGAAGCTTTTTAATGTTTCCGGATATTTCTTTCAAACCGAATTGTTGAACGGAAACTTTATCGACAAATTTAGTAACATGTTTGATATTACCTATAATCACTGCGTCCGTCTTATCAACACTGCAATCGACAGATCCCCTCGCCACGGCGACATCACCACCAACAGAGAGCATCTCTTGTTTCATAATATTCGCTACTTTACACTCGATTCCCTCAAGTAATATATTAATGTTCTCCATTTTGGGAACCATTGCCTCAATACCGAATGGATCAACATCAATCCTTTTTAAGGTTTCCAATGCTTCAGACGTGGATGTAATATGCAAATATCTCATTTTGTGCTTCCATCTGCTTCATCTTTTTTATCATTTCCCATAATCGCGTCAACTTCATCTGCATTCAATACTTCTTTTATCAGAAGTTCCTGGGCAAGTCTGTGGAGAATATCTATATTATCAGAAAGAAGCCTCTTTGCTTTTTCATAACCTTCCCTTATAATCCTTGATATTTCTCTGTCAATTCTCTCCGCCGTTTCTTCACTATAATCCTTATGGGTAGCAAACTCCCTTCCCAGAAAGACTTGTTCATCTTTTTTACCATATGCAAGAGGTCCCATTTCATCACTCATGCCCCACTCGCACACCATCTTTCTCGCAAGCTCTGTAGCACGCTCGATATCATTGCCTGCTCCTGTCGAAAAGTCTTCCATAATTAATTCTTCCGCCACTCTGCCACCCAAAAGAATGGCAATATTATTTAGAAGAAACTGTCTGGGGTAGGTGTGTTTTTCATCCACAGGTAATTGTTGTGTAAGACCGAGAGCGCGTCCTCTCGGAATAATGGTAACCTTGTGTATCGGATCAGAGCCCGGAATTAACTTGGTAACCAGGGCATGACCCGCTTCATGATAGGCTGTATTTCTTTTTTCCTCATCGGAGATAACCATGCTCTTTCTTTCCGTACCCATCAGAACTTTATCTTTGGCATATTCAAAATCTTCCATAAAAACATTCGTTTTGTCCGACGCCGCAGCACGAAGAGCCGCTTCATTAATCAGATTTTCTATATCTGCTCCAGAGAAGCCCGGAGTCCCCCGTGCAAGAATTCCCAGATCAACATCGGCATCCAGAGGTACTTTTTTGACATGCACCTGAAAGATCTTTTCTCTCCCCTTTATATCGGGCAATGGCACCACTACCTGCCTGTCAAATCTTCCGGGTCTCAATAATGCCGGGTCAAGCACATCAGGGCGATTCGTCGCTGACATGAGAATTACTCCTTCATTGGACTCGAATCCGTCCATTTCTACAAGGAGCTGATTCAATGTCTGTTCTCTCTCGTCATGTCCACCGCCCAGGCCGGCTCCTCTGTGCCTTCCTACAGCGTCCAATTCGTCAATGAATATAATACATGGAGCATGTTTTTTGCCCTGGTTAAATAAGTCTCTCACACGGGATGCGCCAACCCCTACGAACATTTCAACGAAATCTGAGCCACTGATACTTAAAAAGGGAACCTCTGCTTCACCGGCAATTGCTCTCGCCAGAAGCGTCTTACCCGTTCCCGGTTGACCAACAAGAAGAACACCTTTAGGAATCCTCCCACCTAATCTTGTAAACTTCTTAGGCTCTTTCAAAAAATCGACGATTTCTTCAAGCTCCGCTTTCGCCTCATCTATACCTGCCACGTCATCAAAGGTTATCTTCCCCGATTTTTCGGTCGTCAACCTGGCCCGGCTCTTTCCAAATGACATGGCCTTGCCGCCACCTGCCTGCATCTGTCTCATGAAAAAAATCCAGACGCCAACAAGCAGAAGAATCGGCAACCACGATATAAGTATAGTCATATACCATGTAGATCCTTCAGTGGGCTTTGCGGCAACCCTTATACCTTTTTCCCTCAATATAGAAACAAGCCCGGAATCTTTTGGGATATAAGTTTTAAAAGATCTTCCATCTAACAACCTGCCTTGAACATGCTCACCCTGTATTGTAACCTCATCAACCTGGCCTTTGTTGACATAATCTATCAAATCGCTGAAGATAATTTCTTGATATCCTCCCTGGGGCTGCTGATTAAACATGTGAAAGAGAAGAATAATTACCAAAGTTACTGCTAACCAGAGGGCAATATTTTTATGAACCTGATTCACGCTACTCACTCCTTATAAAAACAACCGGATAGCCGTTTTTAATTACTTTATTTGAACGTCCTTTATAATAATCAATATATATTATCAAATAATTTCTGCTTTAAGTATTTTTTCTGTTGCGCCGGTAATTTTAACTCTATTACTTAACTTCATCCCGGATATCCACAACACCGATTTCTGATCAACCAGAAGCGGGATCTTTTTCCTCTTTATCATGGGAATTTTTTCATCAATAAAAATGGAGCTTACCCTTTTCCGCCCTTTTATCCCAAGGGGTTGAATTCTGTCTCCAGGCCTTATATTTCTTATAACAAGGGGAAAAGAAACGGCTTCATAATCCATAAAGACTGCGTCATCTGATTTGAAATCCAACCGGCCCTTATCATCTACAATATCAAACGCAACACCCATACCAATTTCCTTGATATAAACACGACCGGGAATCTCTACATTATAATAATAATCATTCACTTCCCATTTGTCATTTCCATATATACCTTTATTTTTCTCTGCTATCTGTAAGCGTTTACATGTTTCCGCATCAGATTCTTTACCCCCCAGGATTATCAGATTACTATATTCCCGCCTTACTTTGACACCAAATGGAAGATTCAGGAGTCCGTTCGGTCGTCCATCTTCTATTAAATCGATCACAGATTCCACGTGCTTGAAGCCGACCCCTGTTTTTGCTGGGGAACAGTTTTCAAGAAGAGTCTTTATAATTCGCGATCGCAAAGCCGGGTGTAACTTCTTAAATTCTGGGATCTTCATGTTCACTTTCTTTTCTTTGAAATTGATATTCCACTTGGACAGAATTCGGTCAACAGAATTTTTGATAAATTCATTTTCCACCCTGATTATGTTCGAAGTACGACTAATACTTTCTACGAATCGTGGATTATAACGATTTTTTAATTCCGGGATTAATATGTTCCTGATCCTGTTTCTCAAATATGTATTATTCGTGTTGGAACTGTCTGTAATATATTTTATCCCTTCACTTTCCAGAAAAAGCAGTATCTCATCTCTGGTTACCTCAATAAGGGGCCTTATGTAAATTGCGTCTCTGACAGGCAGTATCCCCTTTAATCCATCCAACCCGCTTCCCCGCAAGAATTTCATGACAATCGTCTCTGCCTGGTCATTAAGATTGTGCCCGAGGGCAATTTTACCGATACGCAGGTTTTTTGCTACTTGAGTAAAATATTTGTATCTTTCCTTTCGACAGATATTTTCTAAAGACCCCTTCTCCTTTTCTTTTATTAACGGGATATCGATCTTTGTTGACTCAACAGAAATTTTCATTGATTCACCGAGCTCTTGAACAAACTCCTCCTCACGATCTGATTCTTTTCCTCTTAACCCGTGGTTCAAGTGGATGATAACCAGAGCAAGACCATATCTTTCGGCAACTCTAGCCATCAGATGTAAAAGGGCTACCGAATCAGGACCACCGGAAACACCTATTCCGACTCTGTCTCCAAAAGAAAGCATATTATATTTTTCAATAGTCTTTTTTGCTTTTTGCAGCATAGTAGCGAATCCTGTTTTCATAACCGGTGATATTGCAGATCTGGCGGAAAAAGCTAAACCCATAAACTTATTCGTAACCGTTCACGGGTTCAAGGGTTCAAGGTTCCATTCTTGTCCCCGGACTGCATTTGGGATGCGTATT
>JAGGSD010000384.1 GCA_021159265.1 Syntrophobacterales bacterium
GGCTCAAATTTTAATCCTCGAAATATCCAATATATTCCTGTGGTTAAAATCTTTGTCTTCCTTGAACTTGAACAAAATTGAACATTCTGCAAAGGTCTCTGATAATAAAAGCTTTATCGGCACTGCCCATAATACTACGGCGGGAATGGGTGAAGACGGTAAAAATGGGGGGAAACACTGGCGACCTTTGTCTGAAAGTTCGTTTTAAAAAACCATGGTTACAAAAAGTGAAGGATTTTCTCTCTGGTTTCCGATCTTCACCACATTGAAAAGATAAGCAGTATGTCAAATCTATCTTTAAGCAGGTTCAAACTTCGGCAGACTGAATTCCTCGGTAACATCATCCCACATTACCTTGACCGGCATGTCACAACTGACATCATCGGGGCTGCAGTTCACGATATTCGTGAGTAAATGCGGCCCCTCTTCAAGTTCCACAATGGCAACCGTATAGGGAAGGTCATCCTTAAATGCCGGTTGGTAAGCTATATGATAAACAACAAAAGAATAGACCTTGCCTCGACCGCTAGCAACTATCCACTGAACATCACGTGAATGACACTTCGGACAGATAATAGAGGGGGGCCAACGGATTAATCCGCACTTGTTACATTTTTGAAACCGTAACTCATGTTCCCTGCACCCACTCCAGAATGGTTTGCTGTCAGCATTCAATTTCGGTAAAGGTTTATTGTATTCCATTTGTCCTACCCCCTCCTCAATATGAAACTCGAATGGCAACGTGATACTCCGCCGCTGTCGCTGCATAGAATTATCTCGGGGGCTTTTGTATTTGTCTCCGGCCCCAATTGTCTGTCACCACAACGTCCCATTAACTGCATGGCGGCTTCTGAAAGTGAGGTAAGCCCCATAAAATAGGCCTCTGAAAGCTGGCCGCCTGAAGTGTTGAGAGGCATTCTTCCACCCGGCTCTATTGTACCCCCTTTTAACCAGTCTTCCCCTTCACCGGGCCCGAAGAATCCATAACTCTGCAAGTTAATTTCAACTGTATATGTAAAACAGTCATATATCTCACAGGCATCAATATCATCTAAAGTGATTTCCGCCATACTGAGAGCCATTTCTCCTGATTTTTTCGCCCCCGTGGGACCTGCCAGGTGGGTCGAATAGTTAACAGCCGTCGCAGTATTGTGCTGCCCCATTCCCATAATAACAGCGGGCCTGTGTTTCAGATCACGGGCCCTTTCCTCAGTTGTTATCACAATTGCTCTTCCTCCATCAGTCATCAAACAATTATCATAAAGCCGGAAAGGCTCCACGAGCGGCCTTGAATTATAATAATCCTCAAAGGTCATTTTCCGCTTGTACATCATTGCCCTGGGGTTAAGATTGGCCCATTTTCTTTCGCCAACGGCTATATGTTTCCACGTCTCCGGTCCCGTATGAAAGGTATGCATAGCCCGGCGCGCCGCCATCGCATAACCGGATGCAGCGCCGAACTGGCCAAAGACACCATCATCGCCTCCGAAGTCCATGAGCATTTTCATCATACTGTCACTGGAAAAGGCATTATGACCATAAGAAATAACAACATAATTACAAAGACCCGCATCAAGCACGCCAACTGCGTGCTGAAGTTGACTCCGGGATCAGTTGGCATCCTGACTCAGATAAGACGGGGTTAGTCCCAGATATTGAGCAACCTCATAAGACGTCAGATCATTTTCATTTGACGCCGCGGGGAAATGACGATAACAAATCAGGCCATCAATATCTTCTTTTTCCAACCCCGCATCTTCAATGGCATTAGCACAGGCCTCAAGATGAAAGCTCAAAGCTGTTCTGTCCGGCACTTTACCCTGATCTGTGTAGCCGATGCCAGCTATGGCATATTTATCTTTTAAACTCATCGTATTACCCCCTTCCGTCTGATTCCATGCAATGTTTAATCATGCTCATAAACCATACAGGCAGTATGAAACTTAAAGCAATTTTTCAAAAATTGCCATAAGTATTAGATATTTCGCTCTGAAAATCAAGGAGTAAATAGCCAAAGCTGACAATTAATATTATGTCAACAATACCCTGTCATTTTGAAGGAATTTTAACGACTGAGAAATCTTAGATTTCTTCCTGCGGTCTCCGGTGTGAGACTTCGGCGTGAGCTCAGTCGAGCCGTCGAAATAATATTTCTTGGTTAACGCAACACCGGATTAAATGATTCTTGCATTTCCACCCGGTATGGTTTAAAATTCGCAAATTGTTTATCGAGTTCTCCGTCATATCTGGTGTTTTACACATAATAAAATTGATGGCTTCGTAAAAAGTCCAACTTCTGCGTTGTGCTGCATCTTTCGTCATTGCGGCGAACAGTAAGTACGCCTCATTCCTCAAGTGAGTTTACCCTGAGCCTGCTGAAGGACGCGCCTTGAATTTGAAACTTTTTACTTTGCCATTTGATTTTGGCTTTTTACGAGTGCATCAAAATTAAGGAGTGTATGTAATGGAAGATACAAAAAAAGATAACGACAGAATTGTTGATGCTGAGAAAGAGTGGAATGATAAGGTCGTTAAACCGGCATTAAAAAGGTTTAATTTAGAGGCGAATCCACAAAAATTTTACACGCCCAGGGATGTCAAGAATTTTGATTTCCTCGAAAAAGTTGGATTTCCCGGTTCTTACCCATATACAGCGGGTTCGTATGCATTTTTGCCTCTACAGGCGGGTCAGAAAGGAGGAGGACATATTCCTTCAGGACCCGGGATGAAAAGAGCAGGCCGCTATTCCGGATTTGGAACATCTGAGGATTATAGAGACTACCATAAACAAATGCAGGCGATGGGCGCAAAGGGAGGACCAAATATAGCTTTTGATCTGCCTACTCAGTGTGGCTATGATTCAGATTCAGATCAGGCCTCAGGTGAGGTGGGAAAAGTAGGTGTCTGTGTGGATACTCTGAGAGATTTTGAAACCATCTATGAAGCTTTTACCGGAGAGAACGATATAGACAGGATAGCCTCAAATTTTACCATTAACGCACCGGCAAATATTATCATAGCCATGTATGTAGCTCTTGCTGAAAAAAGAGGAATCCCAATGGAAAAACTTCGTGCCACTCCACAGAACGATATTCTGAAAGAGTATATCGGGAGAGGCACCTATATATTTCCGCCTGAGCATTCCATGAGAATGGTAAGGGATAGTATTGTGTTCTTTACAAAGTATTTGCCTCACGTAAATATTAACAGTATTGGGGGATATCATATGCGAGAGGCTGGCTGTACACGTAATCAGGACCTTGCCTTCAGCATGGCAAATGCCGCTGCATATTTCCAGCTTGGTATCGATGCGGGGTTGGATATAGATTCTTTTGCGCCAAAATTTACCTTCAATTCATTCGGAGGCAGCATGGAATTCTATGATGAAGTGGCATTTCAGAGAGCTGCACGTCGCATGTGGGCAAAGTTGTTGAAAAATCGTTTTGGGGCAAAAAATCCCCGCAGCATGCTTATCCGATTACCCATGGGTGCGAATATGGGTTTTTCAAATACAACGATTCAGCGTCCATTAAACAACCTTACCAGATCTGTTGTCGGGGCTATGGCAGCGGCAATGTCCGGATCAGCGCCCAATGCTCAACCTCCCTTCGATGAAGCCCTGGGACTTGGCTGGAGTATGGAGGCCATCCAATTATCAGAGGATGCGGGCAGGATCCTTCAGCTTGAGGCCAAATTGTGCGATGTCGCAGATCCATTTGCCGGTTCATACTTTATGGAGGCTTTGACAGACGAGATAGAAGAAGCCGCATGGGAAGGACTCAACAAGATTGACAGCCTGGGGGGAGCGGCGGCGGCTATTGAATACATGCGCGGAGAAGTGGCAAAAAGCGCGTATGAACGCCAGCAGAGGATTGAAGCTGGAGAAGATCTTATTATCGGAGTAAATTGCTATACGGGAGACAATGAAATAGAGGTAAGTGTCAACCGGTCTGTAGAACATCCCTATGACGCAACTAAAAGAGAAATGGCAGAACAACACCAGCTCGCCAGATTGGCAGAAGTAAAAAGAACAAGAAACAGCAAGGATGTAACAAGGCATTTAGGCGAGTTGGAATCGGCGGCAAAAAATGAGGAGACTAATCTACTACCCATTATCATTGAGTGTGTCAAGTCCTATGCTACTATCCAGGAAATATGCGATGTCCTGAGAAATATATTCGGAGAGTATAAGGCATCATCTATATAAACGATAAGCAAAATAACTTGTAAATACTCAGGTTCAAAGACACGGTTCGACTAAGCTCGTCGCAGGCTAGCCGAAGGCTGGGCGTTCGGCCGAGTTCACGCCGAAGTCTCACCGAAGACAGAGGTACAAAGTTTATCTGGTGTGTTATCTACAACGCAGATTTCTCTATATGAAAAACAGAATGCCAATGATTGACAGTATGATCCAGCGAAAAAAATCGATGAGGGGGGTAAGAACACCGAAGGAGAGTAATCCGATTATGATAAAAAACCCGTATGGCTCAAGTCGTGAAAGTGAGTATTGAAGACGAGTGGATAAAAAGCCCATAAGAATTTTAGAGCCGTCAAGGGGTGGAATCGGAATCAGATTGAACGCTGCCAGAATGATATTAATCTGGGCCATATAATAAAGCATTGTAGCGGCGATACTATGTGATGACAACGACAGAAATCGAAGCAGGAAGATAGCAATAAAGGCGAGTATTATGTTGACGACAATACCTGCCGAAGAAACAAATACCAGCCCTTTCCGGCTTTCACGCAGATTGGCAAAATTTACGGGAACCGGCCGCGCCCATCCGAACCCGAATACAAACAGCATTAGCGTTCCCAGCGGGTCAAGGTGCTTCAGCGGATTGAGACTCAATCTGCCCATCATTTTGGCAGTAGGGTCCCCCATTTTACAGGCAACCCACCCATGTGCCAGCTCATGTAAAATAACTGAGTATAGAAGCGGTACAGCCAATAAAACAAAGGTCAGTGGGTCCTTAATTAAAAGATTGATCAACCCCATGTATTTACACCATTCATTATGTATATTACCTCAGCGATTGCGCACAATATAAAAATATTGAAACAAAACAAATCATATCAGGAATTAAGTTTTAATGCACTCGTAAAAAGCTCCGCTATGCCGTAAAACGGCATAGCGGAGCTTTTTACGAGATTGCCAAGTTTTAGATCATTGTGAGAAGCAAAATAACATGCCAATCTGATTTATTTTTTGTGAAAGAGACATGAATTCTTACAAATTCCGGGGAAATTCCAAAGACATCCTTGATTTTGTCCCCCGATTTGGACTAGAGCGTATATTTCTTTAAAAGAAAAGGACTTGAGTATCTCTCTCTCAAATGTTATATGATAACAAACGGTGTTAAAAACAACTACTTAATACGCTTTTCTCTTCAGGAATCTATAGAATTTCTGAAGGGGTTAACATAACGGATAAAAAAGGAGATCTATTATGAAAGAATTTGCAGACAAACTGGTGGAATGTGTTGAAAAGCACCCCGAAGAAATTTCTAAACGATTTTGCAAAGCCGTGAGAACAAATCCCCGGACACCATCATACCATTCTATGTCACCGGATGCCTGTTTTCTACATGCTATGGACTTCTACAAGAATCTAGAACGAATCTATTTTAGCGAACCCCTCAGAGAAGCGTGTGATTCCTTCTTTGACCAATACGCTGGAGAAAGACATAAGGAAGGAATCCCATTATCTGAAGCTGCATACGCCATTTGTATGATGAGAAGGCACATATGGCTTTATGCCGATTCCCAGGCGCTCTTTATTACACCCATTGATTATCACCGGGCAATAGCAACCATTAATAAAACAATCCTCATCTTCGACCACGGCTTGCATTGCATGATTCAAAAATATGTCGAATTGAGCAAAAAATAACCTGAAAGTTTTTGTCATGCCTGCAGGAATTCCAACAGAGGGATAAAAGGGGTCAAGTCTCCGTTTGACTTATCTCGTTGGTTACCAATAACATTCTGTAACCGTTCATGGGTTCAAGGTTCCATTCTTGTTCCCGAACTGCATTTGGGATGCGTATTTACGAGACAAGCGTCAGCTTCGTCAGGCCTGAAACAAAATCTGGAGCCAAATCGGCAATTATTTGCGAAAATGAGCATTTTTGACGAGGACTTCAGGTTTTTAATGCTGCCTTTGTTCTTAACCCTTAACGCTGAACCATGAACCTGTGAACGGTTACAACATTCTTTAAGTATTCATATGAAGTAAGCTCTATCAACTCCAATAACAAACGAACATGGAAACGAGATAAATCGGGTCCATAAATTGCGTACAGGAACTCAATATCATAATTCCATGGTCAATCTTCAAAATTCAGATATCTGTTTAAAATTTCAGCCGTTGCTGCCAAAACAGAAAGTGTAAACAGATTGCCTTTATCCATAGCTTCCAAATAATCCTGCTTGTGAATATTCTTCGGGAATATTGGTACTTGCCAGGCTGAGACTCCTGGAAAGGCAGAGAGAAGACCACTTTTCTGTTCAGCCGAGGGGTAATAATGTCACGCAAATAAGAGCAGGTCGTGATATGATCAAAAAAGTGGCCCAAGATACTGTTTTATACATGGAAGGATGACGTACATGAAATTTGATCTGTCCAAGATCTCGGGATCTTTTATAAGTTTCTTTTCAGGAAAGAAAGAGCAACAACACACAGCAGAGAAGGAAAAGACATACTCAGTCGAGAAAAAAGAGAAAAGACCAATGGAAAGAAAAAGGAAAGCACTGACAGAAAAAAAGAAGGAAATCATAAAGTTCTGTGAACTTGGACTCCCTCCAAATATTCTCAGGGCAATTGAGAATATGGGGTATAAGGAAATGACCCCTATTCAGGAAGCTACCTATCCTGTCATCATGTCAGGAATGGATCTCTGCGCCCTCGCGGAAACGGGATCAGGAAAGACGGCTGCTTGCGCAGTCCCGCTTATTCAGAAAATCGATACAGTGAAGAACGCCATACAAGGCCTGATAATTGTCCCAACCCGTGAATTATGCATTCAGTATGTGGATGAAATCGCAAAGGCTGCGGCATGGAGTGATGTAGTCCTATTCGCCGTTTTCGGCGGGTTCAGCAAGGAGATTCAGATCGCCAAGATAAAACACGGGGCACATATTCTCGTTGCAACGCCGGGACGGCTCATCGATCTTTTGTATGACGGAGTTGTCAGTCTGTCGAACGTGAAGTGTGTCATCCTTGATGAAGCGGACGAACTTTTACAGGAAGGGTTTATCGAGGACATTGAGTTTATCATGTCCTGTATGATCAATAAACATCAGACGCTCCTCTTCGCCGCGACGATGGATGACAACATTACAAAGCTATCTCAAGATTATCTGAAGGATCCTCGATACATCTCTCTTATCAAAAAGCGGGCGGCACCGGTAAGTATCGAGCACTATTTCACCTATCTCCACCCGAATCGCAAGGGGGCTGAACTCACAAAATATCTTGGGGGAGAAGATGTCAGCCAGGCAATTATCTTCTGTAACGCCCGCCACAAAGTTGACAATCTATTCCGCGATATACGGAAGCGCTATAAAGGCATCGAGTATATACATGCCGGGCTTAGTCAGGACAAGCGTTCTTCCATATTCAGGAAGTTCAAAACAAAGAAGCTACGCTATCTCATTGCCACAGATGTTGCCGGGAGAGGGCTTGATTTTACACATGTATCCCATGTGGTAAACTGGGATTTACCAGACAATGGGACACAGTATACTCATCGTACCGGGCGCTCCGGGCGAATGGGAAGAAAGGGCCGGGCATTTACCCTTGTGACCAGGAGTGACCTTCCAAAGCTTCGTGAAATTATCCGCACGAAGAAGATTACCCCCCGCTGGATTGGGAAAAATCCGCTTCAGGGAAACGGCACGCCCCAAAAAGGAAAACCTAAGGCGGTAAAGCCGCAAAGACAAAAGGTAAAAGGCTAAAGTAACTACTCGGATATGTTTTTACCCTTCAGCCTTTAGCCTATTCACCTGAGTTATCCCCTTGTCAAATGTCTATATTTGATCCGATGTGGTTGATCGGCGCCCTTTCCAAGCCTCTTTTCCCCGTCCTCTTCATAATCCGAATAATTCCCCATAAACCAGATGACAGAGCTGTCTCTCTCAAAAGCAAGAATATATGTGGCGATGCGATCGAGAAACCCGCGGTCGTGAGTGATAATAACCGCGCAGCCCCCAAAATGCTCCAATGCATCTTCAAGGGAGCGCATGGTATTCACGTCCAGATCATTTGTAGGCTCGTCTAAGAGCAATAAATTGGCGCCCTCCTTGAGCATACACGCAAGATGGGCGCTATTACGCTCGCCGCCTGAACTCATGTTTATTTTTTCTGCTGGTCTGATTCTGAGAAATTAAATCGTGCAACGTAAGCCCTTGAGTTTATTTCTTTATTCCCAAGCTTAATCATATCATTGCCCCGGAAATCACTTCCCATATTGTCTTGTCCGGGTCAAGGGTATCGCGCTCCTGATCGACGTACGCGAGTTTGACAGTGTCCCCGATTTTAATGGCGCCGGAATCAGGTTTTTCGGTAGTGTCAAGTTAATTGTGTAAAATTATCAAAGGCCGATTCTTTAAAGAATGGCAGGTTGTTATGCATTTTTCCTACAGGGTTTGATCTCCAGTGCAATTCCATCTTTAAGCAGATAAAAGTCAGGAGCGTGTAGCAGGCACGTTCCCCTGCTACGATTTCCATGGGCTTTGTTCTGCGTTTAAATTCCTTGTTGAGCCGTTCAATTATGTTTGTGGTCCTTAATGATATCCATTCTTCTTCAGGAAAGTTAAAAAAGGTCAGACAGGCATCTATAGAGGTATCAAGACATTTTACCGCTGAGGGAAGATCTTTTTTCCACCTGTCTGTAAATTTATCAAAGAGCTCTCCGGCCTTCTTTTTGGGTGAAGCGTAAAAGATGGACTTGAGATCATCCGCTACAGCTTTTTTAAACTTTTTCCGCATCCATCAGACTGGAGAGGGATTGACCTATTGTCTCTCTGATATCGGTTCTGATCATCTCATAAAGTTGGTCAGGCTACTCTTTAATTTCCTTGAAAATGTTTAACTTCTGGTATACTAACTTCCAGTTTAATGGGCGCTTTCTCCTTTTTATTTAGATTATTTTCGTAAACCCTTTTAAAGGAAAAGTGCCTTTCTTTTCAACCTGTTTTGTATTTTACACAATATGATGTTTTACACTACTTTTTGTTTTTTCGTAGTTTGTATTCATGGCAGAGCATGGAGAATAGAATACGAAGGCAGACTGTATTATGTGTTATACAGTGGAAATGAATGAGAGGGCATTTTTCATGATGATAGAGATCGCCTCAGGTTCCTGGATGAGATCGGTGAAATGGCTGACAATTATGATGTTGATATTTTCGCATGCGTTCTAATGGACAATTACTACCATATACTTTTGCGGACGAATCGGGCCAATCTTTCCAAAAGCATGCAGAAGCCGCTTTTTACGATGCGTTGGAAGTGAATGGCAGCGTTAAAGCACTGGGCGATGAGACGCTCAAAAACATTGCCTATGAACTGGCCTCAGCCGTTCGCCGAAATGTTTCCATCGACTGGACAGTTCGTGAAAATGCCCGCATCCATATTCGCGTCATCGTAAAACGCATTTTACGAAAACATGGCTATCCGCCCGACAAGCAGGAAAAGGCAAAACAGGCTGTTTTAGAGCAGGTGGAAGCGCTTTGCAGTGAGTGGGCTGAGGAGAACTATCAAAATATTTGTTAAAAATCCCTGAAAAATGTTATGATGTTAATAGGAAAAAATCAGGGACGTGGTTTACACATTAATTCGATGCCTTTTATAAGTGTGAAATATAAACGCCTTTTTAAGACCCTTTTTGTTTCTCTTTTTGTCTTGCAATCATATTTGATGTAGGCTATTTATTTAATGTGATAGTCCCTAAGAGTTTTCATTCTCAACAACTTCGTTTTTTGTGCGGATGTTGGTGTCAGTAAAATGCAATAAATATTATTATATGCCTGGGTGGCGGAATAGGTAGACGCAAGGGACTTAAAATCCCTCGGTGCTTGACACCATGAGAGTTCGATTCTCTCCCCAGGCACCACTTCCATTCTGTGCTTTCCGAGAATACGTTATCAGGAATATCTATTATTCATGGTTTGATGTTGTATTCGATATGATTTAGGAGAAAAAGCAAGAAAAGGAGGTAGTTGTGAGATCAAAACAGAAAATAAATGTGATTTCCTTTGTTTGTGTCCTTCTTTTGTTGGTTATTTGTGGGTGTGCGGCAAACCTCTATTCAAACTATGGTGAGATAAGGCCAAACAAAGGAGTTACTCAGGCATTTGATAATTATGAGGTGAACCCGAACTTAAATTACTATATAAGCGGATCTGATGTATGTCCCAATGCGATTATTGGGTTGAGCAGGGAATATACTCTTGTCTCGGACCTGTGGAAAAAAACAGAATTTACAGCCGGTACATTCAAAGAAGTAATTCAATTCATGAATGACGAGACGTCCCAATACCGTGAGGAGTTATTTGGGTTTGATATCTTAGATGACAAGGGTAATGATATAGGAGACTGGTATTCAATTCTGTCGGCGAGAACAGCGGTAAAAATGATGGGGGACAAAAAAGTAATCATTTACACTCCGCCTCTTGATATTTACAGGGAGGATGGAGAGAATGTCTCGAAAAAAATTATAAAGTAGATCCTTTGGTATTTCTCAATATTTTCTTGACCGTCCAAAATGTTTGCCATACATTCCTTTCCTGTAAGCTGATCGATACAAAAATCAAATCATAAAAAATAATAAATACGGAGGTTTAATATGAGAATCATACTTTTAGGTGCGCCCGGCGCCGGCAAGGGGACCGTTGCCAGACTTCTTTCTGCGTTTGATGGATCCGTCCAGATTTCAACGGGGGATATTCTTCGCGCGGCTGTCAGGGAGAGATCGGATCTGGGTAAAAAAGCAAAAGAATATATGGACAAAGGTGACCTTGTCCCGGATTCTCTCATTATGAAGATAATGGAGGAAAGACTAAGGGAGCCGGACTGCGAGAGGGGATTTATACTGGACGGTTTTCCGAGGACAATCCCCCAGGCGGAGGAGTTGAAAAAGCTTCTTGAGAAGTTGAATATTCAACTCGATCAGGTTATCAATCTTGATGTGCCAAAAGAAGTTATTCTGGATCGGCTTACCACAAGGAGAACCTGTTCCAACCCTGATTGCCAGGCGATATACAACATAAAAAGCAATCCGCCTACTCCGGATGGAAAGTGTACGATATGTGGTTCTCCCGTTATCCAGAGGGATGATGAGACGGAAGAGGCCATAACGAACAGGTTGGAAACGTATAACGAGAAAACAGCTCCTCTTATTGGATTTTACGAGACTGAAGGACTTCTTCAAAATATCCTCTCTCTAAACAGCAGGGAAACGGTTGAGGAGATCAAAGAAAGTTTAAAGTTGAAAGGTTAAGGTTCTAAGTTTTTTGGGAACCTCCAACCCGAAACTTGACCCTCCTATAGCCATGATCGATTACGAAAAATATCTAAATCCTGAACAACTTGAAGTTGTGATGGCAGGTGATAGTCCGCTCCTTGTCATTGCCGGCGCTGGAAGCGGTAAAACCCGTGCCTTGACCTACAGGGTGGTACGTCTGATAGACTCTGGTGTCAGTCCTGAGCGTATACTTCTCGCCACCTTTACGAACAAGGCGGCCCGTGCAATGCTATCCAGAGTGGAAGCGCTTACAGATGTGGATATAAAAAAGTTATGGGGGGGCACGTTTCATCATATTAGTAACCGCATACTGAGAAAATACGGCCATCTCCTTGGTTATGAAAATAATTATTCAATTATGGACCAGGAAGATTCCAGACAGCTGATTAATACATGTATGTCTGAGCTTGAACTCAACACAAAACTTGATAGATTCCCCAGGGGTAACGTTGTGGGGGACATCATTAGTTTTGCCATGAATACAAACGATAGTGTCAGCGGTGTTATCAAAAAGCGTTTTCCTTACTTGTATATTTATGCTGAACAAATCCAAAAGATTGCCGCCCGCTATGAAATTCGCAAAAAAGAATTGAACATGATGGATTTTGATGATCTTCTTTGCAACCTGAGGAAACTTCTCGTCAACTTTTCCGAAGTAAAAAACGAGTATTCACACAGGTTTGTACATGTCCTGGTTGATGAGTACCAGGATACGAATATTGTCCAGGCAGAGATTTTAGATCTTCTGACATCATACCATAGAAACATTATGGTCGTAGGGGACGATTCACAGAGTATCTATTCTTTCAGGGGGGCAGACTTTTCCAATATTATTCATTTTCCCGAGAGATATCCCGATGTGAAAATTTTTAAACTTGAAACAAATTATCGAAGCACACCGGAAATTCTTCACGTTGCCAACATGAGCATAACGAACAATGAAAACCGGTTTCAAAAAGAATTACGGCCTGTGAGAGGAGCAGGTATCAGGCCGGTTTATGTTCCTCTCAGGAATGTAATTCAGCAGGCTGATTTTGTTTCCCAACGGATTATTGAATTACTGAGAGAGGGTATTCCACCCGGGGAAATTGCCGTGCTCTACCGTGCTCACTATCATTCCATGGAGTTGCAAATGGAGTTGACGAGACGGGGAATTCCTTTTGAAATTCGCTCAGGTATTCGTTTTTTTGAACAGGCGCATATTAAGGATGTAACGGCCTTTATGAGGCTTCTCATTAATCCTTTTGATGAGTTGGCATGGAAGCGGGTCTTAAAGCTTTATAAGAGAATTGGTAAGGTAGCTGTTGGAAAAATATGGACGTTTATCATGAATCAGAGAGATCCCCTGTCTTCAGTTTTCTCCGATGACTTTTTACAATGTGTAAGCAAAACGGCGACCCCCGGTCTGTTGGAATTCAGGGTCACCGTCAAAAGTATGCTTGAACTTTATCAGAATAATCCCATATCGGAAGTCATAAACGCAGTTATGGATACTGGTTATCGCCAGTATCTGCAGGAAAAGTATTCGGATATCAACTCGCGTGAAGAAGATCTGAACCAACTGGCCAATTTTTCATCCAAGTTTGGTTCTATGGAAGATTTTTTAAACGAGCTGGCGTTGCTGACGAATATAGCGGAGGAGAATGAAATGTATCTTTCAAGTAGAGATGGTGGCAGGATTTTGCTCGGCAGTATTCATCAGGCCAAGGGTCTCGAGTGGTCTGTTGTTTTTATAATATGGTGTTCAGAGGGGATGATGCCGTTAGCACGGTCATTGAAGGAGCCGGGGGGGGAAGATGAAGAAAGAAGGCTTTTCTATGTTGCAATTACGAGGGCGAAAGACCAGTTATATTTTTGCCATCCCGTGATGAATTACACGAGAGGAATGGACAAAGCCGTTTTACCCCCATCCCGATTCTTAAAAGAACTGGCGCCATCTCATCTTGATCCTGCTGAGATTCCGTTTGATCAATGGATGGTAGATGAATGAGATTGCGGTCAAGGCAGGCGCACGCCCCAGGCCGGCATAATGGAGTTCTTCAAGGAAATAACAAAAAAGAGGGCGCCATTTTGTGCCCTCTTTTTTTAGATTACGTCTTTTGTTGTTATCATTGTATGGGTACTAATGTTCCTTCAGGTGGTGTGTAAGGTCTGGGGGCGCCGGCGCTTTTTCTTGATTGTTCGATTTCTTCCATGGTGTATCCGATCCGGGGAATGCTAAACTTCTGGCCGGGATAAATGAGATTGGGATTTGTGATTTTATCCTTGTTGGCATTGTAAATTAAAGGCCACATAAAAGGATCATTATAAATATCTTCATATTCTGCAATCCACCACAGACATTCACCTTTTTTTACGACGTGAAATTGAAGAACAGGCGCTTTTTCTTCCTGTGCTGAAGGCTCTGTTGTGACCGGTTCTTTCTTTTCAACAGGTTGTTCTTTTGTAACAGTAGTTACCTGTTGTTCCTGAGAAACTGCGGTTTTTTCAACAGTCGCGGTTTCAGCCGGCATTTTAGTACATCCTGAAATAACAAAAACAAATCCGATAGACACAATAATTAACATTTTGAGTAATGTGATTATCTTCATGCCCATGCTCCTTTTGAGTAGCTGCTATTTTCATACTATTTTTAACGAAAGTTCCATTAATTGTTCTATACTGACCTTTGAAGGTGCATCTGTCAGAAGGCAGGTGGCCTTTTGAGTTTTTGGAAATGCAATAGTATCTCTTATAGATTCACTCCCAGTCATTATCATAATAATTCTGTCAAAACCAAAGGCTATTCCACCATGAGGTGGAGTGCCGTATTCAAGAGCATCAAGAAAGAAACCGAACTTTGCTCTTGTTTCTTTTTCAGTCAAACCAAGAGTTTGAAAGATCATAGATTGAATATCTTTTTTATGAATACGTATACTGCCGCCGCCGATTTCTAATCCGTTCAGGACAAGATCATATGCTCTTGCCCTGACCTTGCCGGGGTCTGTGTCCAGGAAAGGTATATCTTCTTCCATTGGTGAAGTAAATGGATGATGTGTGGCGACAAATCTTTTTTCTCTATCACTGTACTCAAACATGGGAAATTCCGTGATCCACGTAAATGCAAGATCTTCTCTGTCCATGAGGCCTAGTTTTTCAGCGATGCGGACACGCAGATTACCGAGAGCATTATTGACAATACTCGGTGAATCGGCAACAAACAAAATCAGGTCGCCGACGATTGCCTCCATTTTTTCGTTAATCTTTTGAACTTCCGCTGGTTTCAGGAATTTGAATATTGGCGATGTCCAATCTTTCTCTTTTATCCTTGCCCAGGCAAGGCCTTTTGTTCCGAAGATGCTTGCATAATCAGTAAGCTCGTCCAGATCTTTCCGGGAAAGACGCTTTCCGTCTTCGACTTTTATAGCCTTCACAATTCCTCCACTTTTGATAACTTCAGAAAACACTCTAAAATCTGAATCCTTTACAATATCGGTAAGGTCTTTCAGCTCTATGGAGAATCTTGTATCAGGGTTATCCTTTCCGTATCTTTCTATGGCCTCCTTGTATGTTATTCGCGGGAAAGGGATCTGGAGTTGCCTGCTGAGAGCCGTTTTGAATAAGTGTGCCATAAGTCCTTCATTTACCTGGATTATGTCATCTTCTGAGATGAAAGACATTTCCATGTCTATCTGAGCAAACTCCGGTTGACGATCCGCTCTGAGATCTTCATCACGGAAGCATTTAACAATTTGATAATACTTATCAAATCCTGAAACCATAAGCAATTGTTTGAAAATCTGAGGTGATTGGGGAAGAGCAAAAA
This sequence comes from Syntrophobacterales bacterium, assembly GCA_021159265.1. Lineage (GTDB taxonomy): Bacteria > Desulfobacterota > Syntrophia > Syntrophales > UBA6807 > UBA3084. Next base: position 15,334 of record JAGGSD010000384.1, read on the forward strand.
ACATTCCCTGATTTACCCTGCTTGGAACAAGATAGTCGCGGGCGCCCTCGGGTGTGCTTTTTGTCAAAAATGGTGTTTCAATTTCGATAAAGCCTTTATTACGGAGATAATTTCTGGTTTCTGCGGCAACATTGTTTCTGAATATAAGATTCTGCTGGACATGACGGCGTCTTAAATCCAGATATCTGTATTTGAGCCGAATGTTTTCAGAAATTTCAGCATCATCTTCAAGAACAAAAGGAGGTGTTTTAGATTCGTTTAAAATTTCCAGATCATTTGCCATGACTTCAATCCCTCCCGTTTTTAAAGAAGGATTGATCATATCTTCAGGTCGCAGTCTTACCTTGCCTCTTACAGCAATAACATACTCACTTCTTAACTTGTGCGCTTCAGTATGAATTTCAGGGTTTACCTCCGGATTAAACACAACCTGTGCCAGGCCCTCTCTATCCCTTAAATCTATGAAGATTACTCCTCCATGATCCCTTCTTCTGTGTACCCATCCCATGAGTACAACTTCGCTTCCCGCATGTAAAGGTCTGAGGTTGCCGCAATAATGAGTTCTCTTTTTTTCGGTTATAAATTTGGACAATGTGTTGCTCCTGTAATATGGATTTAGGATTAGTGGCCTAATCCCTAATCCTGAGTTGAATCCTTTCAATAATATTATCAAGTTCCACAGTTTCCTGTGTTCCTTCTTCCATATTCCTTAGCTCAGCTTTGTTTTCCTCTATTTCTTTCTGACCCACAATAAGGGTATAGGGGCATTCCAGTTTATTTGAGCGCCTCATCTGGCTTTTCAGGCTTTTGTCAGAAAGATCCATTTCGGTTCTGATACCGGCCATGCGAAGTTTGTTTGTTAACGTGAAAGCAAATTTCTGGGCATCTTCACCGAGAGCTGCGATAAACAGCCGGGGATGTTTAACGAAATCTTCTTTTTTCATCGGTATCATTGAAACCAGACGTTCGAAACCTATTGCGAATCCTATGCCGGGGAAATCTTCCCCGCCAAGTTCTTTTGACAATCCGTCGTATCGACCACCTCCTGCCACTGCATTCTGTGCCCCCGGGGATTCAGTGATTACTTCAAAAGCCGTTTGGGTGTAATAATCAAGACCGCGAACCATTTTTGTGTTGATTTCAAAAGAAATGCCAAATATTGTCAGGTATTCTTTAACTTTTTCGAAATGTTCCCTGCATTCATCACAGAGAAAATCCAATATTACTGGCGCTGAAGAGATTATCTCCCTGCACGTTTCTACCTTGCAGTCAAAGATTCTCAAGGGATTGGTTTTGAGACGTCTACGACAGTCAGGGCAGAGGCCATTCTCTTTGCCTCTGAGAAAACTGATAACCGTCTTACGAAATGCAGGGCGGCACCGGGGACAACCGAGAGAGTTGATTTCGAGTTTCAAATGACTGAGACCGACTGCTGAAAGAAACTGGACTAACATTAACATAAGTTCCGCATCCACACGGGGATCTTTCTGGCCGATTATTTCCACGTTAATCTGATGAAATTGTCTGAATCTGCCCTTCTGCGGTCTCTCCCGTCTGAACATAGGGCCTATGGTAAACAGTTTTGTCAGTGGTTCCGATTCGTGCATATTATGTTCAAGATATGCACGTATGACCGATGCAGTCGCTTCCGGACGAAGAGTCAGATATTCATTTCCCCTGTCACGGAAAGTGTACATCTCTTTTTCAACGATATCCGTTGTCTCTCCGATCCCCCTCGTAAACAACTCTGTTTTTTCAAGAATGGGAAGTTTTATTTCACGGATTCCGAAATTTGCGAATATTTCCCTGGCCTTTTCCTCAACGAAGGCCCACTTCTCCGTTTCTCCGGGTAATATATCTTTAAATCCTCTGATGGCCGTAATCTTATCCATTATATTCTTTCAAGAGCTTTGCAAGGTTAAATATTTTGTAGCGATCTGTTCCACTGCCATAAAGTTTCCTGATGCTGAATCGGGATTTGATAACATAGATATTATTCAAAGGCAATGATATTGTGAGCGGGACACTGCCTGAGATTTGAATTTCCTTCGCCGGAAATTGTGGACAGGCTTGAAGGAATGGGTAAAATTATACGCTCTGACGTTGTATGTTAAGCTGACCGCTCGCGATGCTCACAATCAGCTTAACGCGGCGGATGCTTCGCCATTGCCATTGCTAGTCGTCCCGCTTCGCGCTCCGCCTAACAATGGCAATAGAGCAGACTGCGGTGTGTCTCGTCATGAGCAAGCTCATGCCGAGACACATCCTTGCAGCTCATCCGCCGCGAAAAAGGTACTTCTATCGTTCTTATTCCATCAATCCGGGCAGCCATAAAGTTGTCTGAGGGAAATAAACACAGATGATCAAGCCGATTATCATAAGTATAACAAAAGGAGTGATGCCACGGTAAATTTCTGCCATACTTATTTGATCTGCGCTCCCTCCTGCCCCTTTAAAATAGAAAAAGGCATAACCAAGGGGCGGTGTTAGAAATGAGGCCTGCAGATTAATTGCCAGCATCATAACAAACCACAGCGGATTAAACCCGAGTTCTCTTGCTATGGGCACAAAAAGAGGAAGACAAATCATTGTAATCCCGATCCAATCGATGAACATTCCAAGAATCAAAACAATGAGCATCATTATCCAGAAGGCGCCCCACTTACCGCCGAGGCCCAGCACCAGTTCGGACACCACTTCGTCACCACCCAATCCGATAAAAACACCGGTAAAGCAGGTAGCGCCAACCACAATCATCAACACCATTGAGGTAACCGTGCCGGTTGCTATAACTGATTCCTTGAATGCTTTCCAACTGAACCGACGGTAGGCTATCATCATCAGAAGGGCAACGAATGCGCCCATGCCGGCAGCTTCAGTGGGTGTTGCAACGCCGGCAAAAATCGATCCCAGGACAGAAATGATGAGCACGGCAGGGGGGACAAGGTTTTTCAGACTATCGATAATCACCTCTTTAAATTGTATGGAGGCTCTTTCCTCAACCGACATAGCTGGTCCCCAATCGGGTTTCAGCCAACAAACCACACCAATATAGAGAATGTACAGTCCGGACAAAATCAAACCGGGAACGATTCCCGCCATAAAAAGCTGGCCTACTGATATTCCGGCATATGATCCCATGAGGACAAGCATTATGCTGGGAGGTATAAGAATTCCAAGTGTTCCACCCGCGCATATCGATCCCGCGATCAGTTCTTTTTTATAACCATACCGGAGCAGATGAGGAGTGGCCAAAAGCCCTATAGTAACAACGGACGCGCCGATAATCCCTGTGCAGGCTGCGAAAATAGTGGCAACTGCTACAACTGATATTGCCACCCCGCCTCTGACAGGGCCAAATAACTGGCGCATTGAATTGAAAAGTCCCTCCATAATGCCGGATTTATCCAGAAAGTTTGCCATTAAAACAAATAGTGGTACTGCAACAAGAACGTAAGAGTTCATCACAGTCATATAAATGCGGTTTATGAACATACCAAAACACTCCGGACCCCAGCCAAAATATCCAAATATAACGGCTATGCCTCCTAATGTAAACGCAAGAGGCGAGCCTAATAATAATGCTGTAATAAGCAGGATAAACATCGAAACTGCCAATACCATGCTAATAGTCATAGCCGTTCCCCCTTTGTAACAAAAATTAAATTTTTCAGAAAATCGGATATTCCCTGAATTAACAACATCAGGGCGGTCAGGGGAATCACTGTTTTGATTGGATAAATGGGAGGCGCAAAAACGGTATAGCTAACCTCTTTTATAGCCCATGACTCCTGGGCATAATACGTTCCTTCAAAGAGAATGACCAGCACAAATGGGAAAAAAAGAATAAGAGAATTTATCATATCAAGTATTGCCCGGGTTTTTGGCGTCCATCGGCTTACAACAATATCCACGGAAATATGCTTCTTTTTCAGGAGGGTATAGGCAGCCAGGAGCATAAAATGGAAGGCATATATCTGAATGCTTGTTTCAAATGCCCATACGCCAGGCCTGTTGAAGAAGCGTCTTGTTATCACTTCATACACCAGTACAAGCATAAGCGGGATAACTAACCAGACGCATATTCTGCCTGTCCATTCGCTGATGCCATCAAACATCCCTAACAGTTTTTTTATCCATAGCATTTAAGATTCCTGCCTTTCTTTGGGATCAATAACATTTTTATTAATAATTTCCCGGGAGAATGCATCTCCCGGGAAATCAGCAACCACTAATATCTTCTGGTTCAGCCACTAAGGTAATTTGGGGAAATCTTCCGGATTAAATCCAAAAGTATAAGGTGATTCATAAGACCTCACCGGCGCAAAGCCCTTCATGTATTGTATCTGAGATTTTAAGACCATTGCGAAGTCGGGATTTTTTGCCGCTTCTTCTGATAAAACCTCATTTATTATAACGCGTAACTTTGCCATCGACTTATCATCCAGATGTGTCATTTTTGTACCTGACTTGATGAAGTCGTGTGTTGCCTTGATGTTCCCATGCTCAAACCACGAACTCATATAGGCAGTGCTAGCCCTGCCTGCTTGCACGACTACATTTTTCAAGTCATCGGGCAACGAATTCCAAGCCTCTTTATTTATCATGACTCCCAGCACTATTGCTGTCTGGTACCATGCAGGGGCACACCAGTATTCGGTGATGTTCTGGAATCCAACGGTCCAGTCAACGACCGGTATGCTGAATTCCGCGCCGTCCACAACGCCCCTATCTACAGCTTCATATATCTCGCTGCTGTCCAACAATGTGGGTGAAGCGCCGAGTTTTTTTAGAATCTTCTGGCCAAACAAACTTCCCATCCTTAGTTTCAGACCTTTAAAGTCTTCAATCGTGGAAATGGGCACATGTGTGCGAAAACCGGCTTCTACAGGAGTAAAATTCTGTAGTATCCATTTACAATTATATTTGCCATAAAGCTCATCATAAACTTTCTGGCCGCCGCCATGGTATATCCAGAGCATGTAGTCTATCCAGGTCATGCCCATAGGGGTGGTGCCCAGGAGATCAAAAGCTGTGTTTTTTCCGGACCAGTAGGGTCCAAAATCACCGGCACACTGGACAGTTCCTTTTTTGACGGCATCGAGATTCTGATATCCCGGCAGTAATTGCCCTGCCGGATAGAGCTTGATGATTAGTCTGCCGTCACTCAACTTGTTAACAGTATCACAGAAATATTTATCGCCTTGATATAACGCCAGGCCAACCGGCCACAATGAATTATATTTCCAGCGAATTACTTTCTTTGCCGCATTACATTCTACAGCGCTGAATGCAAAGCTGGCAAACAATGCCACTGCCACTAAAACCACAATACTTCTTCTTTTCATTTTTCTATCCTCCCTTTTTTCTTGCTTGTTAAATGTTTGGCAACGATCCCGTTGAAATCCGCGCAACCTCAATTGTACCCAACATTGAGAATTCATCTGTTTCGGTTGCCTCTAATTATTCTTTTTCACCTCCTTTCCTCACGCAAGTTTTATATTTCTATGCAAGTATGATGTATTCGTAAAAAGCCCCGCTATGCCGTTTTACGGCATTGTAATGAGAAGGAAATCAGACCCCTTGTTGAAATGGGTACAATTCACGTAATGTCATATAATAACAATGTGTTAAGCCACTTTTATCAAAATGACTTCCTTGAAAGCTCCATTATGCCGTTTAGCGGCATTATAATGGAAAGTAA
>JAGGSD010000063.1 GCA_021159265.1 Syntrophobacterales bacterium
TTAAATTTTGAGTCTGACGCAGAAATTGGGCGAAAGGGGGCGTTTTGCAAAGGTTTCTAACAACCTGAGCAGTTACGGAAAGCCTTTATGAAACCATCCGGTATTATAACTCTGACAACCGATTTCGGACTGAGCGATCCCTATGTGGCGATCATAAAAGGCGTCATTCTATCCATAAATCCGCAGGCAAAAATCGTTGATGTAACCCACCGGATATCTCCCGGGTTACTGTTTCAAGCCGCCGGTATCATAGAAGAAACAGTAAAATATTTTCCCGAAGGCACTGTAAACCTGGTTGTCGTTGACCCTGGCGTTGGTGGTCAGAGACGTCCCATTGCTTGTGAAACGGAGAAATCCTTCTTTGTCGCGCCTGATAACGGCGTCTTATGGCCGGTACTTGAAGGGCAGGGCACTTCTAAGGTCGTTCATCTAACAGCAACGAAATATTTTCTCCCTCATATCAGTGATACTTTTCATGGCAGGGATATATTTGCTCCTATTGCGGCGCATATTTCTCTGGGAACTGATATCAGCAAAATGGGGTCAATTATTGCTGATCCGATGAAGCTGAAAATTCTCAAACCGCGTATAAAAGGGCGTGTCCTGTATGGTGAGGTCATTCGTGTGGACAACTTTGGCAATTTGATTACAAATATACATCAGGCAGAACTGGAGGCATTTCTTCAAGCCGCCAGTCCGATTGTAAGATTGGGAAAGTTGACAATTCAGGAAATCAGGAACACCTATACCAGTGTTCCTGAAGGTGAACCCCTTGCCTTATACGGCAGTTCTCATCTTCTTGAAATTGCCGTTAATATGGGAAAGGCAAGCGATATCCTCGGCCTCAGGCACGATGAGGTTATCGGTGCCTCAGTTACCATAACAAAGGATGATGAATAAATAATCTCCCCTCTTTTCTCCTGAGCTTGAATCCATGGGATACTGCTGCCGGCTGGCTTATGGTGAAGAAAGCAGGTGGACTGATTACTGATATTTTTGGGGGAGATTATCACCTGAAATCACTTCACATACTTGCCGTAATTTGACAGAGATTTTTTGCATTTTGTTATAATATAATAACAGAACAGCAAGGCAAATAAGCTTTGAACCTTTGAACCTGAGTATTACAGATACACAGCAAAATGATTGATGTGTTCATGGCTTGCGCAAAAATAGGAGTGGGAAATGTTTTTTTTCATTGGCGGCATTCAACCGAGAACCAGACGGATCAGTAACAATCCAAGACCATGTCCTTCCTGCGGTTACCAGGCAGCATATTTGAAAAGGGTTGATAGTTATCTGAGTCTGTTTTTTATTCCTATTTTCCCGGTCAAGCGGGGTGACACGGTTCTAATATGTGAAAGATGCGGTGCTATTTTCGACGAGAAGAGTAGAACAACAACTGGTAGTTTCAGGTGTCGTTACTGTGGACGAAAATTGAGCGAAGATTTTATCTTCTGTCCCTATTGTGGAAAGAAGACTGGTCTTTAACCCAGCTTTTTACAAGAGACACAAGTTTTTTATCTTCATAATTGAAATCTGCCACAATCGCCTTCAGATCATCCGTCAATTTTCTGTAACCCCACAGATATCTCTCTTTTGTCTCTTCTACCCCATTACGTATAAAATAAAAGGGGAGATTGACATCAAAAAATGAGATACTGTCCGCATCCCTTAACAGGTTAGCCCTGTCGTCTCCTCCCGTCTCATGGATGCAAATGAGATCATACACATCCTCAGTAAGTTTTCTACTCGAACGGCATTCATCCATGATCTCCCTCAATATCTCAGCGCTCTTCAAGGCATGCGCTTCTTTAAACTCATTGTAACTCTCATAATCCTTGCGCCTGACTTTCCGCTCTTCCACCGCCCTCTCAATATCGTGTCCAAGAGCGGCGATCCGCAATGCCTCATCGGCATCTGGATCCAACTTCAACAGCCACTTTAGGGTATTCTTTGAATGTACCGGATCTTCAGGAACGGTGGAATTCGCAATAACTTTCTCTATCTTCTTCTTTACACAGGTTATACTATTCACTTTTATAACAGACTATTACTCGCCTAATATTCTCAATATTCATCAAAAGTGCGAGGAAAAGAAGTGTCAAAAATGCCTGATTGACTATGGCTCCAATGAATACTACGAACATCCTGACATCACGTCCCATTCTAAAATAATTCTTTTCCTCACCAAGCAGCTTTTTCATGAGACCATCATATTTGTCAGCCGTATAGCTATTCATAAACGAACCGATAATAGCCATAAATCCAACAAATAAAGAAAGAAAATCATATCCTGTCACTAAAGTATAGCAGGTCAATCCCAAAAGGATAAACGCATCCGCATACCGGTCTAAAACAGCATCAAACCATCCACCAAAATCACTCTCTTGATGTTTCAACCGCGCAACTTCTCCGTCACAGCCATCGATAATAGAGGCTATCTGGACAATAATTCCGCCAGTGGCAAGAGCCATATAGTCGCCCAAGAGGAAAAAGGCTGAGGCTATCAAAGAAAGGAGGAAAGAAAAGAATGATATCTGGTTAGGAGTAATATCAGTTTTTACGAAATATTTTGAAATTATAAAAGAGAGTGGTCTATTTAAATACCTTGATACAGGACCATCAGAAGGCTTCTTTAATCTATCTATCAGCGCCCTTTCTGCTTTGTGAAGTGTTTCTTCGTCATCCACATCTATCCAGAAACCATTTCCAACGTCAAAGGTTCTAATCCTTTCATCTTCGGACATTATCCTTATGGCTCCAGAAAGAGCGCTATCATTGTTACGTGCAATACTTGTCTCAATTGCCGTAAAGATCGCCGGTGAACAGAGAAACATCCCCGTATCGTATGCATTATACCTTGTAAGATTTTTCCCTATATCTTTTACCTTACCATTCTCTACAAGAACCTTTGTAACATCATTGATATCAACTAAGCTATTTGAAGTTGTATTATAATCAACTGCCAATATGACTTCACCATTCTGCAGTCGCTCGCCTTTCAGTCTCTTAAGAATTTCTTCATCAAAGATGTGGTCGCCCATTAACAGAATGAAATTGCCATCCAAAAAATCCTTTGCCTTAAGAACAGATAAACCATTTTCCTTTTCCCATTCCTCGTTATTGATATGGTTTATCTTTATATTTCTGACCTGGCTGAATCTGGTAAGGCACTGCCTCACCTTTTCGCCATTGTACCCTGTTACAACATAAAAGTCGTCAAGACCACTTTTGCTTGCCGTTAATATCACATGTTCGATAAGGGGAAGTCCGAGAAGCGAAACGAGGGGTTTTGAATCTCCCCTTTTCGATAACCTGCTTCCCCTACCAGCTGCAATGATCAGGCATTTCATGATTTTACCTTCAGCTCTCTATTAATCCTCTCTCTTTCCTGAAATAAATTCCTCGGTCATTCTGTATGCCTCACTATCGGTGAACTGTTTCGGAGGATGTTTCATAAAATAGGCAGAAGGGGAGTACAGAAGACCCCCTTTACCCCTTTCAAGTGCCAGCTTACAGCACCTTATGGCATCAATTACCACGCCTCCGGAGTTGGGTGAATCTTCCACGGAAAGCCTGAGTTCAAGGTTCATGGGCACATCACCGAAGAGTTTTCCCTCCATACGGAGAAAGCAGACCTTATTGTCCTTTTGCCATGCTACCCAGTCGCTGGGACCGATATGAATATTTTCATTATCCAGGCGACCTTTGGTTTGAGATTGTACAGCCTCGGTTTTAGATTCTCTCTTGGAAGTAAGACGGTTTCTGTCGAGCATGTTCAGAAAATCTGTATTTCCGCCGGTATTCAACTGATATGTTCGCTCAAGTTTTACTCCTCTCCTTTTAAAAAGATTTGTTAATACCCGATGCACAATGGTAGCCCCGAGCTGAGATTTTACATCATCTCCTATAATTGGTATCCCCTTATCTTCAAATCGCCCGGCCCATTTGGAATCACTGGCTATAAAAACAGGCATGTTATTTATAAAGCCCACTCCGGCGTCGAGCGCACATTCAGCATAAAATTTTGTTGCTTCTTCAGAACCCACGGGAAGGTAATTTAGAAGGATTTCTGTACCAGATTCTCTGAGTTCCCTGACAACATCCTCTTTACTTGCCTCTTTTTCGTCGGATAAAAGGAAGGTGTATTTTTCATCATAGTTCTTCATATGTTCTGCAAATCCATCCAGTATTCTACCCATCCGGACAATTGTTCCTTTCTTAGAAACATTCTCATGAAAGATTGTAGTGCAGTTAGGGAGCTGAAAAATTGCCTCTGATATATCTTTCCCGACTTTTCTCTTATCGATATCGAAAGCTGCAACAACTTCAATATCGTAAGGCTTATAGCCGCCGATATCCCAATGCATTAAACCGATTATGTCCTTTTCTGTTTTTGTTTTGTAATGTTCAATTCCCTGGACTAAAGAAAAAGCACAATTGCCTATGCCAACAATACCGATTCTGATCTTTGCCATAATTATTAACCTCCTGTACGCTTTAATCAAAGATATTTTTATGATCCTTCAGAATTGACAATCTCGTAAAAAGCTCCGCTATGCCGTTTAGCGGCATTATAATGGAAAGTAACTTTTACAAAGCATGTTTAAGGCCGATGGGGGCATCGGCCCCTACATATTGTAGGGCCTGTTCCCCGAACAGGCCGTGTATCTGGATAGTGTCCAGTGAAATCAACAAGTTATATTAAATTCGCCCAAACGAGTTACTTGAAAGCTCCGCTATGCCATTTTACGGCATTGTAAGGGGAAGTAACTTGCAGCGCAGCTACTCAGAGGCATCAAACATCAACCTGCCTGTGTTACGGCAGGCAGGTCTGCGTTTTTACTATACGGGTAGGGGAGGTTTTAACCTCCCTTCACGGTTCGGCTGAGCTCACGCCAAAGTCTCACGCCGAAGGCTCACCGAAGACTGACGGGCGACTAAAGTCACCCCCCACCCCCACTGTTTTGATAAAAAATCTCAGTGATATTAAACTCTTCGGTGTAGCTCAGAATGACAAAAGAGTATTTTTGTTACTTTTTACGGGTGCGTCAATGTTGACGATTTCGTAAAAAGCCGAATTTCTACCCTTCCCCGATCAGGTCGAGGACAAGCTTTGTCATTCCCGTGAAAACGGGAATCCAGTCTTTTCAAATGTTTAGCTATTTATGGATTCCCGTTCCCCGATTGAAGTCGAGGACAGGTTTCACGGGAATGACAGACTTTCTACGAGTTGAATTCATCAATGTTGACTTTACAAATATCAGCATCGTAGAATTTTATATTGGTTTATTTCAAGACCGTCAAAAATAGAAGAAACATAGCACTAATAATTAAATGCTTCTTTGCATTTTGTCAAGAAACAGCTAAAAGATTTTTTTAACTCTGAAAATATGCCCCCGCGCCAGGAGGAACATAACATGTTGTGTTCCTCCTTCTTACCATCTCTGCCTTCTTCCACCACTGGTGTCTTTAGCCACATCCGGTGGGAGTTCCAGGAACATCTTACTAATTTCGGAAATGCGATCTCTCCTGTCTTTTCTCTTCAAGGAAAAGGACGTTCCTTGACTTTTTACGGGTGTATCGATAGTAAGGGTTACAAGAAATCCAAAAAAGGGATATTATTTCATGTCGCCGGCTCAAATTATAATCTTTTTTCTTATCGGACTGTTTGCCGGTTGCATGAGTGGGATGTTCGGAATTGGAGGGGGTGGTATCAGGATACCCCTGCTTAATCTGGCCGGAGTGCCGTTATTAAGCGCTTTCGCAATTAATATTATTGTCATTCCTTTTTCATCGGCCGTAGGGGCCGTTAGTCAGAGAAGAAATATAGATAAGAACATTGCCTTGCATATGGTCGCTGGTGGTACACTGGGCTCGGTAATGGGTGCATATCTTGCCGGTCTGATTCCGACATTAACTTTAGCGATTATCTTTGTAATCGTTTCCATTATAACGATATTGGGAATATATCTTGATAGAATTGCTCCGGGATTTTCCCGGAAAATAGTCCCGGATTCAAAAAACATTGTTATCGGTTCACTCTGTTTGAACCTGATAACGGGCATGCGGGGAGGGAGTGGGGGCGCTCTTTTTCCGCCATTCCTGAGGGCCATGCACTTTGACATTCACAAGGCAATTGCTACATCACTATCTGTAACAATTTTTACAGCTTCAGCCGCTATTGTTATCTACTGGCATCGCGGCAATATAATATGGCTGCCCACTTTGTGCGTGCTTGTTGGATCAATGATCGGGGCAAGAGCAGGAAGTAAGGTTTCACTGAAGACAAAACCTTTCTGGCTGGAAATCGGTCTTTCCATATTAACCGTAGCTTTAGCTTTCCTCACAGTCTATAAGGCATTGTGATTCGTAACTACTCAGATGGATAGACTAAAGGTAAATGGCTGAAGGGAACAGCTCATGCTGGCGAGTTGCAGTATTGGTTTATCGTGTGACTGCGTTGCAAGAGTTTTATTGGGCGGTTGGAGAACAAGTTATCCGGAATCTTGATTCCTCAGGAAGATGGCAGCCTAAAGAAGGGTTGTCAAAACTTATCATGCCCCCCCCGATTTTAATAATATAAATGACTCTGTTGATTTATGAGGATTTTCGTTCAAGATCAAGCCTGCCTGCGCTACCTGCACGGCAGACAGGGCATGCGAAAAAAAATAACGGTTCGACTGAGCTCACGCCGAAGGCTCGCCGAAGTCCGCAGGCATATAAGTTGATATTCCGAGGATTATTTTTTGAGCATAACACAGAGATTGGGCGAAAAGACCTTAAATCAACGGAGTCATAAATAAAGGGGGGCTCTTATAAGACCCCCCCTCGTAATTGAAATGTTAATTAATTTTCCAGTAAAAGGTATCAAGCAGACGGTTTAACGTACGGCGCACCTACCGGCAGCACATCGCGGCCAAACATCTGGGCAAAAATGGCGCTGAACATAACATACCAGGCGCCAAGGGCAGAAGCGATGAGAGTCCATGCAGCAACTTTGGTGAAGTATCCCATACCTGGTACGAGATGGCTGATATCTAAGAAAAGAAAACCAAAGAAAAGCAGGACGAAGACCCAGAAGAGCGCCTTACTGGTTCCTAAAGCGCCAAGCATGTAACCAAAAGTTATAATAGTGAAGACAACCATGAACCAGCCGATGTCGGTTCCGGTTGGAGTGAATATCTGATACTTTATGCCGATAAAAATACCCGCCAGGGTCATCCAGAAGGCGCCATAACAGGTGAAGGCAGAAAACCCGAAGTTATTATTATGCGTCATTTCCAGATAGCCGGCAATCAACTGCATCAACCCGCCGTAAAACAAACCCAACCATAGAACTACTCCAGGACCGCACCAGCCAAGATTATGAAACTGGAGCAACAATGTAGCGCCACCAAAACCTGATAACCCAACAACTGCAGGATTAGCTAATTTCATTTTTTCCTCCTAAGTTTATTAATGTTTGATGGACTCGTAAAAAGTCCACACCGTGTCATTCTGAGGAGTGGAACGACAAAGAATCTCAGTAATATCAGATTCTTCGCTATCGCCCAGAATGACAAAAGAGTGTTTTTGTGCCTTTTTACAAGTACATCATGTTTTGGTATTAATAATTAAAAAATACAAAGAGAATGATTCTCTATATTAAAGGGATTAACTTCCCATCAAGAACGTCCGATAATGTGGGTTGGATACGCATCACCTGAACCCCCTATTACAGACATACTTGCCCTAAAACCGGCCTTCTTGCAAAACCACCTCCTTTCCTTGCTGTTTCTTACGCAAATATCGATATCAAGTCACTTCCTCTAATATACATATACTTTCTATAAATGTTGATGCTTTCATAAAAAGCTCCGCTATGCCGTTTTACGGCATAGCGGAGCTTTTTATGAGTTGAGTTCATCAATGTTAGTTTTACAAATATCAGCATCGTAGAATTTTATATTGGTTTATTTCAAAACCGTCAATGAAGAAATATAAATCGGAAAAGTAAATAAATGCTTTTTTGCCTTTTGTCAAGAAACAGCTAAAAAATTTTATAACTCTGAAAAATATGCCCCCTGTAGAAAAAAGGAGGACAACCTTAATATAGTGTAACTACTCAGGTAGGCACAGAGCGGCAAAGGCACGGTTCGGCCGAGCTCGCCGAAGTCTCACACCAAAGGCTCGCCGATGACTGTCGGGCGACTAAAATCGAGTCCGGAAGGAATCCAGAGCTCTCGTAAGTGACGAAAAATGGTACTTTTTCGGCTTTTTACGAGTGCATCAGTTTTGATACAGGGGATCTTTTTATCCACTTGACAATTTATCAGGTGATAGCATATAGCATTCTATATTTGTAACTACTCAGGTAGGTACAAAGCGGCAAAGGCACAAAGAGTAAAAAAGAAACAATCGGCGCCGCCTGTGGTCTTCGGCGTGAGACTTCGGCATGAACTCAGACTTCGGTGAGCTCAGCCGAACCGTCAGGTGTATCATTTGACAGAGATATTTTTCATTTTGTTATAATATAATAGCAAGCCAAATAAGCTTTGTGCCTTTGGATCTAATAGTTACAAAACTTTTTGGTTCCGGCTTGTGCTCCCCGGGTTAGGTAGAAGAATTTGTCCATTCCTGTTTGAATACAGCCTTTTAAAAATCCTTCTGCACGCCACCCGAAATGCGGAAACCACGATTATCAGGATATTTTTAATTGAAAATCTGCAAGCGATGTTTCAGGGAATTTGAAGAATCTGAAGTTGATGTTGTGGATGTCAGCCCCGCAACGGAGCTGGTTGATATTCTTCTCGAAAATATCGGCGTTGAAGATATCAATGATCTGTGCCCCCTATGCAGGGAGGAACTTGGAGTAGTGAACCTGCTTGGGTTTGGGGAGTAGGAATGGGAAACGCCAGATTCACATGAACAAATCAATAGATAGAGGAGGGCAGGGTGAGTAATCCAGGCAGAATCCGGGAAAAGAAAAAACAATGGGAAGAGCATTTGGTCAAGCCTTCATTAGAAAAATTTGGAATTGATGAGTCTCCCGCAAGATTTTATACACCTGCGGATATTGAAGGTTTTGATTTTGAAGAAAAAGTGGGATTCCCGGGAGCTTACCCATTTACTGCCGGAAACTATGCAGTCCCGGCGCCCGGTGTGGCGCCGTCGGTAGGAAGCGGGTTTCAGGATACCGGGAAAGGACTGGTTCGCGCCGGTCAATATTCGGGGTATGGCACACCGGAAAATACCAGAGATTATTATCGGGAGATGATATCAATGGGGCAGCTGGGTGGACCCAATCTGGCGTTTCAGCTTCCCACCCAGTGCGGTTACGATTCGGACCATCCCAAGGCAGAAGGTGAAGTTGGCAAAACCGGGGTGGCGATTGATTCACTGAGAGACATGGAAATAGTCTATGAACCTTTTGTTGGCGACATGAATCTGGACAAGATTGCAACCAACTGGACTATTAATGCTCCTGCCAGCATGATTTTGGCCATGTATGTCGCCCTTGCGGAAAAAAGAGGCATATCACCGGCCAAGCTGCGGGGAACTGTGCAGAACGATATATTAAAAGAGTTTTCCGGACGGGGAACCCAGATATTTCCTCCCCGTCCGTCGATGAGACTGGTCCGGGACGTTATGGTTTATTGCACAAAAAATATGCCCATGTTTAACTTTATAAGTTGTTGCACCGCGCATATACGCGGCGCGGGGTGTACTCGTGAGCAGGCAGTGGGTTTCCTTTTGGCAAATGCCGCTGCTTACATACAACTGGGGGTTGATGCCGGGCTTGACGTCGATCTATTCATGCGCCGGTTCAGCTTTCTCGGTATCGGGGGCAGCATGGAGCCATTGAAAGAGGTGGCCGCCATCCGTGCGATGCGCCGGATGTTTGCGAAAATAATGAAAGAAAGGTTCCATGCAAAAGACCCTCGAAGCATGATGATGAAATCAAACCTCTGGGCCAGGACGCAGGAGGCTGAATATACGATACAACGTCCGTTAAACAATCTGACCCGTTCTGTAATGGGCGGTATGGCGGCTGCCTTATGCGGAGCTACACCCAGCAGCGGCATGGGGTTCCCCTATGATGAGCCGCTGGGACTGGGGCACAGCAATGAAGCATGGCAGCTCCAGCGTGACGCCGCAAGAATTATTCAGTTTGAATCGGGGATATGTGAGGTTCTCGATCCGCTGGCCGGTTCATATTATATTGAATCGTTAACCAACCAGATAGAGAAGGATGCGTGGGAGATCTATGATAAAATCGAAACCATGGGCGGTTCAGTTGCGGCAACGGAAAATGGATGGATTCAGCGTGAGATCGCCCGCAGCGCATACGAGCAGCAGAAAAGGATAGAAACCGGCGAGAAAGTTATGGTTGGTGCAAACAGCTTCAACGGAAAGGAAGAAGTTGAGGTTACTACCCAAAGAGCGGTATCTCATCCTTATGATCCCGGCAAAAGGGCGGAAGCGGAACAAATTCAGATTGCCAACCTTAAGAAACTTAAGAAGGAAAGAGATAACGGTGAAGTGGAAAAATGCCTGTGCCGTCTGGGCGAAGCGGCTAAAGATGAGAACATCAATCTTATGCCGCTGATTCTAAAAGCGGTTAAAGCTTATGCAACAATCGGTGAGATGTCTGATGCCTTAAAAGGCGTTTTCGGGGAGTTCCAGCCATATAACATATAAGCTGTTGACTATTTTATCCATTCAGGGCGCCGTCATTCTTGCTGATAACAGGTTAAAATCATGTTGGTACAGGCGGCTTCTGAAATCCTCACGCAAAGGCGCGGAAGCGCGCAAAAACAAAAGAGATAATCTTAGCAACTTTGCGTGAGATTATGTTTTTTTATGTTGTGTTATATCCCCGCATTTGCGTCGATTTTGACGTTTCCCCATTTATCACTTATTATATAGAGTAGCTTGCGTAATTACCTGAAAAGGAGTAAGAAGCACTGCAGATTTTATGAAAGGATGTTTGAAAATGGGAAAAGAAGTTTTCTTGGGTCTTGTTGGCTTTGGTACGATTGGCACTGGTATCGTAAAGTTGCTCCAGAAAAATGATGAGCTTATTCAAAAACGATTGGGCGCAAGACTCGTCATTAAAAAAATTGCCGATGTTGATATAGATACACCCAGGGCCGTATCAGTTGATAGAAGTATTCTCACAACAAATGTAAATGAGATCCTTGATGATCCTGAGATTTCCATTGTTATAGAGCTTATAGGGGGATACGATTATGCCAGATCTTTTATCATAAACGCCATGCGCAAGGGAAAGCACGTAGTAACTGCAAATAAGGCTTTACTGGCAACTCATGGAAACGAAATATTCACGGTTGCAGATGAAGAAAAAGTCAATATCGGTTTTGAGGCATCTGTAGGAGGCACAATACCGATTATTAAAACCTTGAAAGAGAGCCTCGTGGCAAATAATATCAAGTCGATTTCAGGGATTATGAATGGAACTTCAAACTACATCTTAACAAAAATGACTGAAGAAAAAAGGCCTTTCGGCGATGTTCTAAAAGAAGCCCAGGATCTCGGATTTGCCGAAGCTGACCCGACATACGACATTGAGGGAATTGACACGGCACACAAGCTTACACTTACATTATCTTTATCTTATGGGAAAAGAGTAAATATGGAAGATATTTACATGGAAGGGATATCAAATATAAGCTTGCAGGATATAGAATTTGCGAAACAACTGGGATACAATATCAAGCTTCTTGCCATCGCGATCCAGAGAGAAGACAGTATTGAAGCTCGAATACATCCCTCTATGATTCCCTTTGATCACCCTTTGGCAAATGTAAGCGGAAATTTTAACGCGTTTCAGTTTATCGGTGATGCCTCCGGTTCCGTCTCCCTTTACGGTCAGGGTGCGGGCATGATGCCGACGGCAAGCGCTGTAGTAAGTGATCTGGTAGAGATAACGAGAGATATGGTGAAAGGTGTATGGCGAAGAGTTCCTTTACGTTCCTTCACTAAAAACAATATCGAAGATATTAATCTGATGTCCATGGATGATATTGTGACGAACTACTATTTCAGGTTTTCCGCTTTAGACCACCCCGGTGTTCTTTCGCGGATATCAGGTGTACTTGGCAAATATAACATCAGTATTGCCTCTGTTATCCAGAAAGGAAGAAAAGTGAATAGTTCCGACGTTGTGCCTGTTGTCATGACTACTCATAAGGCAAGAGAAAAAGATGTTCAATCGGCGTTAAAGGAAATTAATAAACTTGATATGGTTGGAGCAAAAACAATTCTGATCAGAATAGAAGACGGTAAGCTCAAATGAAATATGTAATATTACTTGGCGATGGCATGGCTGATTATCCCGTTGAAAAACTGGGCGGCAAAACACCACTCGAGTTTGCAAAGACCCCCAATATGGACATGATGGCGGCTGAAGGCACATTGGGCCTTGTTGATACTATACCGGCCGGGTTTACTCCTGGAAGTGATGTGGCCAACCTGTCTGTTCTGGGTTATAACCCTGAAAAATACTTCACAGGCCGGGGGCCTTTGGAAGCTGCCAGCATGGGGGTGGAGCTGGGCGCCGGCGATGTAGCTTTCCGATGCAATCTAGTTACCCTTGATTTTAGTGGCAAGACTATAATGGAAAACTTTAATGCAGACCATATAACATCTGGGGAAGCAAAGGAAATTATTGAAACGCTTAACAAAGAGCTCGGCGCTGAAACGATATATTTTTATCCCGGTGTAAGCTACAGACATCTCATGGTATGGAATAAAGAATCTGTTTCAATTAACACAACTCCTCCTCACGATATTGTCGGACGGGATATACAAAGCTATTTGCCCAGGGGAAACGATTCGAAAAAGATAAGGAATCTTATGTCTCGTTCGCAGGAGATCCTGAAAGATCACCCTGTCAACATCTCACGTATTGCGGCCGGGAAAAGACCGGCCAATTCGATATGGCTGTGGGGAGAGGGGAGGGCACCTGACATGGAACCCATGACAAAGAAATATCACATAAAGGGGGGAATGATATCAGCTGTTGATCTTTTAAATGGAATTGGCGCTTACGCGGGACTTAATATTATTCATGTTGAAGGCGCCACGGGTTATACAGATACCGATTATATGGGAAAAGCGAAGAAGGCATTAAAATTTCTGGAAGAGAATGATTTCGTCTTTATTCATGTGGAAAGTATTGATGAGATGGGGCATGAGGGAAATGTGGAAGGAAAAATCAAGGCCTTGGAAGATTTTGATAATATGGTAGTCGGGACCATACTCGATAACATCGGCAAGCTTGGAGAATTCAGGGTATTGGTATTAGGCGATCATCCAACCCCTGTAAGCCTCAAAACCCATATTTCTGAGCCGAGTCCTTTTGCCATATATTCTTCTCTGGATGGTGAAAATCTCTGCAGCGGTAAAACTTTTGGGGAAACTAATGCGGGTGAATCAGGAATTATGATCTCCCCCGGCCATCGCCTGATGAATCACTTTATTGTTGACTGGAAGAAATTCATTGAAGAAAAACGAAACTAAAATAAGGGTTATTTACGGTGATACAGATGCTATGGGCATCGTTTATCATGCAAACTATTTCAGGTGGTTTGAAATAGGACGGACTGAATTGTTGCGTGAGATGGGAATTGTCTATGCAGAACTTGAATCAAAAGGATATTACCTTCCTCTCACAAAATCCACGTGTCATTATCTTGCTCCGGCAAGGTATGATGACCTCATTATTATCGAAACAAAGATATCATATTTCAGACGTGCAAGTATAAGGTTTGACTATACTATCTGGGATGAAAATAAAGAGAACATTTTGGCAGAAGGATGCACCCTCCATGCTTTTGTGGGTAAAGAGGGTAAAATCGTGAGGGCTCCCGGGGAATTAGTTGAGAAGATTAAAGGGGCGAATGAGCAGGGCTGAAGGAACACAAGGTTGAAGGAACAAGGATATAAATCCAAATTTGAATTAAAAAATATGAGGAAGGTCCGAGGATCAAAGAGAAAAAATGGCGAGGAAAATTGCAGTAAAAGAGTTAAAACAGCCGGACAGATTTCATGTAATTTCAGTAAAAGTTTTCCGGTACATCTCCCGTAATAAAAAGACATTATATCTTCTTTCAGGAATCTTTATTTTGGCTATTTTTCTGTCAGGTGGATGGTATTTTTATATGTCTAATTGCGAGAAAAAAGCGCAGGAAATATATTCATCGGCGTATAACTCATATCAAATATTGAATCATAAGAAGGATAATAAAGAGTATCAGAAAGCTGTCAATCTCTATGAGGAACTGATAAAAAAATACCCCCGAACTGATGCCGCCCACCTTTCTTATTACAATCTGGGAAACATATATTTCGTTCTTGGTGAAATTGACAAGTCCATTAATGCATACAAACGGTTTCTCGGCAGAGCATCAGACTATAATGTCTTGACATCCCTTGCATATTATGGGTTGGGCTACTGCTATGAAGCGAAAAAAGAATATGCTGACGCCATGGCGGCGTTTAATAACTCCATAGGACAAAACACCGGGAAGTTTTATCTTGTTATGAATTACCAGAATATTGGACGCATCTATGAAAAAATGAATAAACCGGAAAAAGCAGAAGAATATTATAAAATGGCCCTGGAACAGACAAACGATTCATTTACAAAAAATCTTATAAAAATGAAGATTGCCATGCTTGCGTACAAATGACAGGAGAGGAAGACAGGATAAAGAACGTGAAAGAATTAATGTCGGGTAATGAAGCAATTGCAAGGGGAGCATACGAGTATGGGGTAACTTTTGCCTCGGCATATCCGGGAACACCCAGCACTGAAATCACCGAGGTATTTTCACGGTATAATGGTGGGTATGCCGAATGGTCTCCTAATGAAAAAGTCGCTCTTGAAGTGGGGATAGGCGCCGCTCTGGCTGGCGCAAAAGCAATGGTTGTAATGAAACACGTGGGTGTTAATGTTGCGGCCGATCCGCTTTTTACGGTAAGTTATACGGGAACAAATGGAGGACTTGTCATTATTACCGCGGATGATCCGTCCCTGCATAGCTCACAGAATGAGCAGGATAATAGAAATTATGCCAGGTTTGCCAAAATTCCAATGTTAGAACCCGCAGACAGCCAGGAAGCAAAAAATTATATAAAATCAGCTTTTGAAATCAGTGAAAGATTTGACACTCCAGTATTTTTACGAGCAACAACCAGAGTCTCCCATTCTAAATCTGTTGTTGCCCTCGAAGATCCCATTCAGCGTGAGGATACAACTTCCATCCGGCATAATCGTGACAAATATGTCATGGTTCCTGCAAAGGCCAGGATCAGAAGGGTGGAAGTGGAAAAGAGGATGGAGAAACTCGGGGAATTTGTGGATACATTCTCCGAAAACAGGATTGAAATCAATGATCCTGATGTTGGAATCATAACCGCAGGCATGTGTTATAATTATACTAAAGATGTATTTCCCCAATATTCTTATCTGAAATTGGGCATGGTTTACCCCATTCCTGTTAATTTAATCAGAGAATTTGCCTCAAGGGTTAAAAAGATTTATGTGGTCGAAGAACTTGATCCTTTTTTGGAAGAACAGATAAAGGCAATGGGAATAGAAGTCACAGGGAAAAAAATATTTCCCTATACCGGCGAATTTGATCCAGGTATTGTGGAAACGGCGATTACCGGCAGTTCCCAAAATACCTTCAATTTTCCTGTATCTATTCCGCCCAGACCCCCAAATCTCTGCCCAGGTTGTCCTCACAGAGGTCTCTTTTATGTTCTGGGAAAACTGGGGGTATTTGTGACCGGTGACATCGGATGTTATACTCTTGCTTTTATGAAACCCCTTGAGGGATTGGATTCATGTATCTGCATGGGTGCAAGTATCGGCATGGCTCATGGAATGAGTCGTGCCCTGAAGGATAAAGGAAAGGGAAAGATCGTGGGCGTTATAGGAGACTCTACATTTATTCATTCCGGTATTACATCCCTGTTAAATACGGTTTACAATCAAAGTAATGCTGTAATTGTTATTGCTGATAACAGTACAACAGCCATGACGGGGATGCAGGATCATCCCGCTACGGGGATCACACTCCAGGGAAAAAAGACAAAGGAACTCGATTTTGTTAGTCTTGCTTCAGCATTGGGTATTGAAAATGTCAGAGTAACAGATCCGTTTGATTTAAAAGAAACAGAACTTGTTATGAAAGAAGAACTTGGGAGAGATGGTCCATCTCTCGTTATTTCAAAAGGTCTCTGCGCTCTACTGCAAAGTAAACAACATGAAAAGATAACTCCCTTAAGAATAAATCCTGATAAGTGTACCGGCTGCAAATTGTGTCTTCGTTTGGGATGTCCGGCCATATCGTGGGAAAGGTTAGAAGATATTGATGTAACTATTCAAAAGAAAACAAAAAAACAGAAGGGAATAGCTGTTATTGATTCTTCCTTATGCAATGGATGCAGTTTATGTGATCAGTTGTGCAATTTTGAGGCGATTGAGGAGGCACAGGGGAATGAATAATACAACTCGCAGCATTTTATTGGCCGGCGTTGGAGGACAGGGAATTATTCGTGCGAGCGACATTTTATCTCTTGTTATGATCGAAGCCGGGTATGACGTAAAAAAAAGTGAAGTACATGGCATGGCTCAACGGGGAGGTTGCGTCACGAGTCATGTCCGATACGGCAAAAAGGTCTATTCCCCAATGGCTAAAAAGGGAGATGTCGATATACTGGTTTCTTTTGAAAAGCTGGAAACCCTGCGATATTTAGATTATTTGAAACCGGAGGGGAAGATAATCATAAATGATGAAGAAATATATCCGCCTTCCGTAAACTTAGGGGAAGTGGAATATCCTGATAATATCAATGAGCTAATTGCCAGTCATTTCAGCAATCCAAAGGTGATCCGCGCATCTGAAATGGCCTTAAAGGCTGGAAATCATAAAACGTCAAATAGCGCAATCCTGGGAGCCTTGTCTTTGTATCTCGATATACAAACTAATTTCTGGGAAAGTGTGTTGCGCAATGCCTTTTCTGAAAAGATACTTGAAGCAAATCTCAGGGCTTTCAATTTTGGGAGAAATGCGTGAATCAAACTTATAAACTGCCTGTTGTTGTCCTTTCCCTGACTGTTTTACTTGTGATAGTTTTATTACCTTGTCAGGCAAGGGCAGGGCATACAGGAAATGACAAAAAACAATTTGAATTTGCTGAACAACTGTTTACAGACAAAGATTTCAACAGAGCAATAACCGAATACAAGAGATTCATCTTTCTTTTCCCGGATAACAATTTGTGCGAGAAATCTTACTATAGGATTTGCGAAAGTTATTTCAAAGCAGAGAGGTGGGAAGAAGCTATAGAATCATTGGAGCATTTTGAATCGAAATTTCCCCACAGTTCGATGCTTAATGATGCAGTGTACCTTAAGGGAATGTCCGAAAAGAATCTGAAAAGATATGATGAGGCCATTTCTTCTTTCAAGTCTATTATAGCATCATGTTCAGAACCCCTCAGAAACAAAGCATTTTATCAAGTTGCGCTTATCTACGTCGATACGGAAGAATGGGGCAAAGCAAGGGAGTATTTCCTGAAGGTCTCGGATCAGAACACCCTTTATCCGTCGGCATGGCTTTTTTCATCAGGTCTTGAAAACATTGGCAATTTACCACACAAATCACCGGCTTTAGCCGGAACCTTTGCCGCTATAATACCCGGTGCAGGGCATTTATACACAGAAAGACCACAGGATGCCTTGATTGCCTTTCTTCTTAACGGCGCTTTCATCTGGGCTGCCGTAGAACTATTCAATGATGATAATTATGTGGCGGGAGGTGTTGTCACTTTTTTTGAACTGGGATGGTATTCAGGTAATATCTATAGCGCTGTCAGCAGCGCCCATAAATATAACAGAAGAGTTAAGAGAGAATTCATTCAGAATTTGAAAGATAGATGTAACATATCATATTTTTTTGACAATGATAATTCACGCCATTTTTTAATGGTTAGTATGAAGTTTTAGGTAGCTCGTATATAATAAAGCCACACTTGACAAATCAAATGCAGTTAATAGGTTAGTAGTAGCACTGGGCAAAGAGACACAAAGAAAGAAGCAAAAATGGCAGAAGATTACTACAAAATATTGGGCGTAAGCAAAGATTCCACGCCAGGTGATATTCAAAAAGCATTTCGGAAGCTTGCACTCAAGTATCATCCGGATAAAAATCCTGACAATAAGGCAGCCGAAGAAAAATTTAAACAAATAAATGAAGCATATGCCGTATTGAGTAACCCCGAAAAGCGGAAGCAATACGACAGCTTCGGATCTGATGCGTTCAGTCAAAGATTTACCCAGGAGGATATCTTCAGTGGTTTCGATCTCAACAAGATATTCAGCGAAATGGGTTTTGGCGGTTCAGGAGTACGTTTCTCAACATCTTTTGGCCGTGGTGGACGTAAAAAGTACTACAGGGATTCTAAAAGTGATTTGTTTTCAGACATTTTCAGAACCGCTCAGCATGAGCACCAAATGTCTCATAAAGGAGAGGACTTGGAATACATACTTAATATATCACTTGAGGAGTGTTATTCCGGGGTCGAAAAAGTTTTATCGATGCAGAAGGGGAATAAGACAGAAGAAATCCGTATAAAGATTCCCGCGGGCATCAAATCCGGCCAAAAGCTAAGAATACCAGGCAAGGGCCAGAAAAGTATTGACGGTGGGCCTGCCGGTGATCTGTATATAAAGGCAAACATACTAGCTCATCCGGTATTTACGAGAGAGGGAGATGATGTTTACACTGAGAAATCAATTACATTTTCAGAAGCCGCACTTGGCACATCTGTAGAAGTGCCGGTACTTAACGGTGAAATGAAAAGAATCAAAATACCTCCAGGCACTCAAAACAATACAAAAATCAGAATGAGAGGCTTTGGAATTCCTCACTTCCGCAAAACAGGAAAGGGTGATGAATTTGTCAAAATTACTATTTCTGTTCCAAAATCACTGACACCAAAGCAAAAGAATATTATTAAGAAACTTTCAGAGGAAGGCCTTTAATTCACCTTAAAAAAATAAATCGTCAACGTCTGATAAGATATGTTATGTAAACTTTCTTAACTGTATTTCTTCATAACTTCTCCAAATCCCTCCATTGCGTTGATTATTGTCGAATCATCCACGCAATAGGCAATACGAATATGTCCTGACTTTCCAAAACCTCTTCCCGGTACGGCAAGGATATTTTTCTTTTGGAGACAACTGACAAATTCCACATCGTTTTCTATCGGTGTTTTCGGAAAAAGATAGAAAGCTCCCCCGGGCTTCTCAAATTGG
>JAGGSD010000305.1 GCA_021159265.1 Syntrophobacterales bacterium
GTATATAATTTTCTCCTTTTTAAATTCTGGATAGTAGTCACAGTCTCTTAATTCCCACCAGTAATTACCCTGATCATCTCTTTTGTAAAGTCCCTTGCCCTTTGCTTTTATCTTTCCATTTTCAACTTTATCACCTATGCCTTTCAGGTGGTCATAAATGGCAGGGAAGTAGTTTTTGAAAAATACTTCGGGTTTTTCCTTGCCCTTGTTTTGATTTGTCCATCCTGATGGGATTACTATAATCCATAAATCAGCCCACTTGTAATAGTATCTTCCAATATCTCTGCCCCGCAGAACCGGTTTGATGATTTCGGTGCTCTTTGAATCTTCTCTTATCAATTTCTCCTTCGTTACGGTATCAATAATAAACGCTTTGTTAAAACCTGTTATAATCCCACGATAGATCTTCGCGTCCCAATATTTAAGAGACGTGCCATTAGCTTCTATTTTGGCCTTGATTTTCATTGTTGCATCATCAGCAAAACTAAAGCATTTAGAGTCTATCTCTTTTTGCGCTATTGATAAATGATGTTTTTTTGAATAGGTATCAAGTTTGGTATCATTTGCGAAGTCTGTTTGTATATTGACCGCATTGAGAAAATGATCTGATGTTGGAGTTTCTTTTTTGAAAATGAGGATATTGGTATCGACTGTTGCTTCGAATACTTTATAACCGCCAAAGTCTATCATATTGAGTAAAGTAGTTTTGTTTTTGAAAAATTTACGCAAATTTTCACCATATTTAGCCCGCATCCATTTATTGCTCGTGATAAATGTGGAAAAGCCTTCTGGTTTTAAAATCTGGTAACTTTTTTCATAGAAATAGGTGTAAATATCGGACGTTGAATTATAAACTTCATATCCAGCTTTTTTGAGTAATGGCTTTAAGTTTGTGATTGATTCCTGGCGTATATACGGCGGATTGGCTATCACCACATCAAATCCGCTGTTCTTCCTGAACAGATCGGCAAAGTAGAGTTTCCATGGGAAGAAGTTGCGTATTTTATTACCGTGAGTCATCTCCCGCAGTTCATTCTCCACGGCCTCAAAGTCAAACTTGTATCTTTTGTCCAGTTTGGCTTTCTCGTCATCATAACATTTCTTGCGGTCTTCCTCTTTAGGAAAACCACTCGCCATTTTATTGATTCTATCTAATGCCTTGAAGTACTGTTCCTGTCGTCTTTTGAGTTCGTAATGAAAAACTTTAATGATGGCATCTTCTACTTCCTCTCTCAGGCGGATTTTATCACTGTGATGTATCGCATTGAAAAATTCACCTTGTTTTCTGTGCAGATCCTCAATCAGCAGGTCTAACTCCTCGTTTTCACTAAAGAGCAATTCGTCACTCTTCTCTAAATTTAATGACACCCCGTGAAAATCCTCAAGCAGACTGTTACCCTGCATGATTTTGTAATCCAGATTCGGCAACGGTTTGATATCGAGATAATTTTCCTCATCCACCACAAGGGAAAGCCAGAGGCGGAGCTTGGCAATCTCGATGGCTCCGGGGTCGATATCCACCCCATAAATGGATTCCTGGATGCAGTGGCGTTTGAATTCGTAGGCCTTTTTTCCAGTTTTAAGGTAGGTTTCCAGCACATTCCGGGCTTTTACAATTTCATGCATCATTCCCACAGGAAATGCGCCGGAGCCGATTGCCGGGTCGCATATTTTGATTGTCTCCAGTTTTTCATCAAGTAGTTTGGCGTTTTTACGTATGGATTCATCAACCTGGTATTTGTATGTTTTTGCTCCTTCTTCCTTGGCGGTATCGTGCTCAATAGCGAATTCGCCTTTGTGTATAAAATCTTCAATATGTTTCTTTGGAATAATCGTTTTGTATCCTGTGCCTTTTAGATTTAATTGTTCCGGTTCTGAATCTCCAAATAATTTTTCCTGAGCAGGTTTGTCCTGAGACAGTGAAATTTCCCCGGTGTTGACAGCGGTATCCAGATAATTGATGAGGCTTTCCTGACACATATAGTGGACAACCTCACGCGGCGTGTAATAGGCGCCCTGACCCTTGCGCAGGTTTTCTGGAAGCAGATTTTCAAAGACTTTTCCCAGCATTTCGGGGTCAACGGCAACTTCTTTTTCCAGTGGTTCGTCTTCTTTTACGGTAAAGTTATAGCGGTCAAAGATATCCAGGATACCGGTACCTGTGTCTCCGCCCTTTGTCTTTTCCTTGTTTGAAAATAATTCATCAGGCAAAAGGATGTTTGTGTTTTTCCAATCGTATGTCGCTTCGAATAATCCGCCATTCAGGAAAGGGATTTTGCAGTCAAATTTCGGGTAATAGCTCAAGTCAATTGTCGCCCGTCCTTCGGTAGTGGCCAATGCCTCGTAAAACAGATATTCCAGATAATCGTTGAAGAAGTTCTTGTTCTCCGCGATACATCTTCTTAGCAATGTCCCTAAAAATTTCTTATCACCCTGTCCCCATCTTTCATCTTTGGCTACGCCCAGCCACCCTTTCTTTTGCAGAAAATAGAGGAAAACTATCTGTCCTAACAGTTTCTTGGCAAAGTTGGCGGTATCGATCGATTTGGTTTCAAATTCCTGTTTTATCTTGGTGTCTTTTTCAAGGATATGGTCGAGTTCCTTTGTCAGTTTTTCGAATAATCCTTTATAGTCCAGATAGAATTGTTGTGTAACTGCTTCAACACTGAAGGCGTCTTCTAATTCTGAGATGGTGGGATTGCCGGAATCATTTTGCAGCAGGGGCATTAACTGCTGCTGAGCGGTGTGGTTCGGCTCATTCTTGCCTACGAGAAATGAATATCTCTTTGCAGGGGTGAGTTCTTCTTTTACTTTGACTTTCCCGGATTCAGTGGCCTTCTCTTTGTATTCCATTCGCACACAGGAAAAACGCCAGTCGTCTAAATCAGGAGAAACAAAAGCGACCAGGGCCGCGTCTCTTAATATGCCGCCACGGCCCCCGTTCAAATACCACGCGATGAAATTTCGCTGCCTTGTGCGGGCATGTTCAAGCGCGGTTTCACGCTTCAGGTGTACGATAAGTACGTCGACCCTTTCACCATTTGGATCTGTGTAAGCGCCGATGCGACGATATTGTTTAACGTGGTCTGCGAATGAATGTCTGATGTAGGTTCCATATAGATACGAAAAGGCTTTTGATTCATCGATATCGTTGAGGAGGTTTCGTATAAAATTTGAGAATCGGCTTTCATCGAAAGGGCGGTTGAATGTATTGGTGATTAGATTTTCTGCTGCCTGTTTATCCATGATTATATTTTGCCCCTCACCCTAACCCTCTCCCTCCGTGGGGAGAGGGGATTTAACAACTTGCCTATTCATTTTTCGAAAGTACATTTTCGGAAGTTCCAGTCAGGAATTCGGATAAAATAACCTCTCTTTTAGATGAAGGAAACTGTTGTCCCGGTCTTTCCACATTGAGGATGTTATATGGAATGCTCTTTTTGAGAATTGCCAAAACCTTCAGGGGATTGCTCTCTTTTTCGATCTTTTTCTTGATGCCTTTGGTGGTGTTCTTCGGAATCACACCATATTCATATCCTCTCAGAACGAGTCTGATATACTCATCGTCATCATCGGTGAAGCCCTGGTATTTTCGGAATTCTTTTGCCTTCAAACGTGTGATAACATAGCGTTCATTGGAAAGCCCGCCACGTCTGCCTGATCCTTTTGGTTCAAAGTTTTCTCCTGAAATGACAAAGCGGAACTGTTCTTTGTTGTCTTCCAGCATTTGATAGAACTGTTTTGGTATTTTCTCCCGCTTTGTATCTTCGTCGCATTCCATGATATCCGCGGCTTCAAAAAAGGTGCATTCCCGGGAACCGGCGCTGCCCGACATAAAAAACTTTTTCAATTTACCTTTGCGAAAGAAAGTAATCAACTGATCGTTCTCTATGTCGCATCGTCTGGATGACCGCGCTTTCTTTGGAAGGTTTTTAATTTCTTCAAAAAGCGCGGGCTGATTATCGCGAATATCACGAATAAACTTCAGGTATTTCAACTCGGATTGTCCTTCTTCATCATCGCCCGCATACGTCTTTTTATCCGCAAGGCGTTGATACAGCGTGTCCCCGAATAATTCATGGGAAGATACAACTTCTTCGTCGGTAAGATATTTTGCATCCTCTCCAAGCGTGTCGTGGAAGGCCTGGATCTTGGATTTGATGTTATCTTCCAGGCCGATATGTCTGTCTGACTGGTCTGTGGGGAAAAAGTTGAACACGTAAATGCTTGTGTGTTCAGTTCCTACACGATTTACACGCCCCACCCTTTGAAGCACCTTTGTCGGATTCCAGGGCAGATCGTAATTTACTACGATATTTGAACGGTGCAGGTTGATGCCTTCCGCGAGTATGTCGGTGCTGATAAGAATTCGCAGATCGTCATTCCGGGTCCTGTGGGCGGGATCGTAATTTTCCTTGATGATACGCCGGGCGTCTATGACTGATTTTTTGCCCTCCGGGGTTTGCCCGCCTTCACTGGAGTAAAACAATACCTTGTTCGGGAATCGGGCGCTGAGTTTATCGTAGAGATAATCGCCCGTTTCCTTCGATTCAGTAAAGATGATTATCTTCTTGTCTTTCAGCTCATTGTTCGTTTTCAGATCATCGATGAATGTTTCTATTTTCGGGTCCGAATCGACAACCGACCACAGATCGCGGATTGCTTTCAGTAATTTCAAGTCGGCCTTGAGGTCTTCTATAAATTCCGGCCTGAACTGTTCCACGTCATATCGGCTTATCCTTTCCTGCTCTATGAATTGATGTATCTTATCTTCGTTGTCTTCATCCAATAGATCGTAAACGTCAACAGTCTTGCTGATATAAATCATTCCCTTGTCGAACATATCGATGAAATTAACGTATGATTCAACAAAGCGGGCAATTGTTTTACGAAAAGCATGGAAGCTGCTTTCAAGCCGTTTTACCAGGATGACCTTCATGAAACCGCCGACGTTGCGCTGGCTTTGCTTTTCAAGTTCAGAAACCTCTTCTTTCAGATATAGCAGGGGTGTGTAGCGGGCGTATTTGAATCTTTTCAATAATTCAATGGTGTTATTGAAGGTTGAGTTTATCTCGTCGTCGAATTCATAGATGATTCTCCGAGGATCTTCCACATCGGGAAAGAATAATCCCTGTTCATCGATATCCTTGTTGAAATACTTCGTAATTTCAGACCGCGTCCTCCGCACCATCGTATATTTGAGGATATTTTCCCTGATTTTTCCAGAACCTTCCTTGATGGCACTAATGTATTCCGGATCTGATTTTTTGATATTCTTGAGTCTGTGCATGAGACTCTTAAAGAATTTTTCAAGATTCGGCACCCCCGGAATTGTTGATTTCTTGGGGATTTGGAAGAGTTTCAATTGGCTTAAAATATCATCAAAGGTGTTATTCAGGGGAGTTGCGGAAACCAGAATAACTTTTTTGCCGTGACATATCTGATGAATCATTTCAAAGCCCTGGGTATATTCATTTCTGAAACGGTGCGCTTCATCGATGAAGATATAATCGTATTTATCTGCTCCATCCTTTATGATCTGGTCAAGTTTGCCGAGAGATTCTACCTTTGTTTTCTTGATTCCAAAGTCAAAAAATGTTTCTTCCCAGTAGTCCTTGAGTACAGGAGGACATATAACCAGCTTGCCCCCGGGCAGATGTTGAGCCAGCATTGCGGATATAAATGTCTTCCCCAGACCGACGACATCGGCCAGAAACACTCCATTGTAAGCATCCAGGATTTTTTTGGCGGAGACAACCGCCTGTTTTTGATATTCAAGTTCCATAAAACCTTCAGGCAGGTCCAACTCGATCTCCTCATCCAGATTGATATCTTCCTTCAGGTATTCGTAGAGCATTTTCAGATATAGATGATAGGGAATGATCGCGTCATTGAGCCAGGTTTTATTCCGGATGGTTTCGACATATTCCTGTGATATGTTTACGCCGTCTTTCCACAGCGCTTCAAATTGCTTGAGGGCAAATTCAACGTCAACCCTTTCTTTTAATTCGACGTTGAATTCTCTGTTAGCGATAAGGCCGCTTCCGGAAAAATTGCTGGAGCCGGTGATTACCCTGCCGAAGTCCAACTCTCCTTCTTTGAAACGGCTGATATAGACCTTGGCATGGATGTTTTCGCTTGGATAAGCACGAAGTTCCATCTTTTTCCCGTTGCCGCCGTTGGCCATGTCCTTGTCTTTATCGGCGCAATCGGCAGTCAGAAATTCCAGAAACTTTCTGATTCCGATTTCGGTTTCATAGGAGTCTTCCGATTCATCCATTTCGGATGCCGTTTGTTCGCTGAAGATACGCTTGGTCCTGCTGTGTGATTCAAAATCGAATTCGCCCCCGGATCGTGTTTCTTCGATAATCTCATAGGTCTTCTGATCGACATTGAGGCCAACCAGGATTCTGATTTTGTTGATAGTCTCGAAGGATTCGTACAACTGATAGAACCCGCTTGTGCGGAAATACCCGACCAGCACATCAAAGTATTGAACGTGCTTTAATGTTTTCCTGAACCGATCGATGAGTGCATAACCCGGTTCATTTGTGAAAAAGGTGGTGTCTGTGATCATTTATTTGTTCTCTGTTATTGTACGCTTTCAAATAAACAAAAACCCTGCCTCTATTTGAGAGATACGGGGTTTTTTTGTGATTATCTGCCATCTTCAGAGCCTTTTTGTGTCTAATCCGGACTCCGGTTTTCACCGGAGTGGCGACTTCTTACAAAGCGCCTTTGTTTTTTTGTTAAGACTTTTGCATATTCAACAAAAAGTCGTGAAATGTCAAGGGAAACCAATATCTATATGATAAGGATATAAATACAATTTTGAATTCTTAATTTTGGATTTACTGTGAAAAAAAGAGGCCAAAGGATCAAGGTTCAAGGAACAAGGTGAAAGGGCATAAATACAATTATTAATTTTGAGTTTTTAATTTTGAATTAAGGACGGAGAAAAAAGCATATGATAATGCGCAATGCGTGGCTGGTGATAAAGCGATTTCAAACTTGACATTTCGGTCCTTTCAATATAACAGCTCAAAACACCTGCTGACATCAGAATGGAAGAAGATAGGCAGCATCTACCTGGTGGTATATCGATAGCGGCTGTTTTTCTTTTTTGTTGCATTGCCCTCTGGTCATGCGCCATGCCGCAAAAGGTAATTTCGACAAAGCGAAACAATCGTTTCGAAAAGCCCTCGACATCGACGCCGACAATACCCCAATCGCTAAACTAATCGCCAAGCACGTAACAACAGTTATGACCGATAAATGTTCCATACCAGGCATGCATAGTCCCTCAGGGGTTGAAAACGGATCAGCGCTGCGCCCGCATTTTACCATTATTGCCTTTTTGACAGCGATTTTTTTCTTTAATTTTACCTCCAGGATTTTGCTTTCGCCCCTGACACCCACCATCGAACGTGATATGGGGCTTGGTCATGGTGCGATGGGATTTTTCTTCTTTTTCATAACTGCCGGCTATTTTATCTCGCTTGCAGGATCGGGGTTTATCTCTTCTCGAATCTCTCACAGGCTGACAATTATTGTCTCTTCTGTCGCGGCCGGTTTTGTTTTGATAGCTGTTTGTTTTACCGAAACAGCATGGGGCTTTGGTGCATGTACTCTCGCCCTGGGACTTGTTACGGGAATATATCTTCCATCCGGGATAGCAACTATTACCGGCCTGGTTGATAGTCGCCAGTGGGGAAAAGCGCTTGCCATCCATGAACTGGCCCCGAATCTGGGATTTATAGCGGCTCCCCTTATGGTAGAGGTACTGATGATATGGTTTTCCTGGCGATGTGTTATGGGGGTGACCGGTGTTGCTTCAATCCTCGTTGGGGGTTCATTTGCTTTATACGGAAGGGGTGGTGAATTCTACGGCGAGAAACCAAATTTCGTTTTAATTCGTCACCTTTTTATGAAACCATCTTTCTTTGTCGTGATCATATTGTTCAGTCTGGCGATAAGCAGCACGGTCGGCGTGTATTCTATGCTTCCCCTCTATCTCGTTACAAACCACGGGATACCCAGGGTGGAGGCGAATACGATCATCGCTGTGTCGAGGATCTCACCACTGTTTATGGTTTTCCTGGGGGGTTGGGCGGGAGACCGTTTTGGCGCAGCAAAAACGATGAAGGTTGTCTTCTTTCTCACAGGGATTATAACGACTCTCTTAGGCTTCGCCAACACGTACTGGATTAAGCTGATCGTTCTCTTTCAGCCCGTTTCTGCCGTCTGTTTTTTTCCCGTGGGATTTGCTCTCCTTTCAATGACTGTTCCGCCCCGGAGCAGGAACCTGGCAGTTTCGCTTGCCATACCTGTCAGTTTCATGATTGGGGCCGGCCTCTTTCCCGCTGTAATCGGAATCTTGGGTGACGCGGGGCTTTTTGGTTCAGGTTTTATCATTCTTGGGATATCCGTACTTGCAGGGAGTATTTTCTTAAACTTTGTAACACTCAGGGATTACAAAGGAGAGGCAATTTAAGAAAGATCACTGTGAGAAACCATATGCCGAAAGCGGAGCTTTTTACGAGACCATCAAAATTGTGTCTGAACGGTCTTTTCGTTCAGACACTCGGTTAGCCGGTTTTTGCCAGGTTGAGTCTTCCTTGCCATCTTTTCAGAAGCACATTTTTCAGGAGCGCGTGCTCCGGTTTTTCCAGGAAGGGATCATTTTCGACAAGTGAAAAGGCTTCTTTTCTGGCTTCGTTTAATATTCTTCCGTCACGCAATATATTCGCTACCCTGAAGTCGGGAAGTCCCGATTGTCTGGTTCCCATAAATTCGCCGGGTCCCCTTATGATCAGATCTTCTTCCGCTATCCTGAAACCGTCAGTTGTTTCTTCCATTATGCGAAGTCTTTTCCTTGAAACATTGGATCTCGCGTAACCGGCGAGTAGAATACAATATGATGGGATGTCGCTTCTCCCTACCCTGCCCCTCAACTGGTGCAGTTGTGAAAGGCCGAATCTTTCAGCATGCTCTATGACCATAAGAGATGCCTGTGGAATATCTATACCCACCTCTATCACCGTGGTAGAAACGAGTATGTCCGCTTTTCCCTCTGAAAAGTCTGCCATGATTTCATCTTTTTCGGCGCCTTTCATTCTTCCGTGTATCAGCTTTACCCTGTATTCCGGGAATATATCTTTTTGAAGATGTTCAGCCATCCGTGTAGCATCCTTCAGGTCCAGTGTTTCAGATTCTTCCACCAGCGGATAGACAATGAAGGCCTGATTCCCCTTTTTCAGTTCGTTTCGTATTACCTCATAGACCTTATCACGGGACTTTTCGTAAAATAGTTTTGTGCGGACCAGTTTTTTGCCCGGGGGCATTTCATCTATGACTGAAATATCGAGATCTCCATAAACCGTCATTGCAAGACTCCTCGGAATCGGGGTGGCTGTCATAACGAGAACATCCGGATTTATCCCCTTTTTCCGCAGAGTCGCTCTCTGGACTACTCCGAAGCGATGCTGTTCATCAATCACAACAAACCCAAGCTTTTTAAACTCAACACCTTCCTGAATCAGCGCATGGGTGCCTACGATAATATCCACATCACCCGATGCTGTCTTTTGTAAAATCTCTTTCCGCTCCAGCGTTTTTTTGCCGCCGGTGAGTAGCGCAACTTCAAGACCAAGCATTGAAGACCATTCTTTTATATTGGAATAGTGCTGGCCGGACAATATTTCTGTGGGCGCCATGATGGCCGCCTGATAACCGTTTTCACACGCGCATGTCATAGCCGCCATTGAAACGACTGTCT
The DNA here is from genome assembly GCA_021159265.1 of Syntrophobacterales bacterium. GTDB lineage: Bacteria > Desulfobacterota > Syntrophia > Syntrophales > UBA6807 > UBA3084. Next base: position 9,779 of record JAGGSD010000305.1, read on the forward strand.
TACCACATCCGACATCACCTTGGAGGAGCCTGTTCATGGGAAAAACGCTGCCCATATCCGCCTTAATTTCTTCTATTACTCTTTTCTGCGCATCGGTCATTTCAAATGGAAGTATCTCACAGAATTTGTCATAAAGTTTTCCGGTTGTGTTAAATGGAATCCCTTTTTCCAGGACATATCCCTTTTTCTTGAGGGCCATTCCCAGTTCGAAGAAGAAGAATTCATCAAACACCAGTCTTCTATGTGCCGCCGATTTCATATTGTTGTATAGATTTATATCCTGATCAGCTTCCGGGAAGTGGACGTTTTTTATGGAATAATCGATGTCGGCGAGATGCTGTCTTTCACATATTTCATTAGGAATGGGGCTTGAAACATATTGAGAGTAATTCTCAACTGTTTCCATCATTATCTTTCTTATATATTTTTGATGCAGCCCTTCCGTCTCCGAATAGATGGGAACAATTCTTTTGAAATGGAGAGAATCGTCTGTGTTTTCATCACCGCTGATAATTTCAAAATCCGGGTGAATCATATCTTTAGCGAAGAGAAACTCTCTCACCTCCCCTGTAAAAATTACCCTTGCATCCTTTTTAAATGTCTTTCGCAGATAGGCGTGATTCCCCTTGAACCATTTAGCCGTGAGCCTGCCGCTTCCGTCATCAATGGTTACTTCAAATACCCTTTTTTTTCTGTAATGCTGCACCTCTGCGCTGATAACTTCTCCGATTATGGTTTCCCTGCTGCCGATTTGTGCCTGTGATATTTTTTTAACGGAGCGCCTGTCTTCATATCTCCTCGGCAGGAAGTAGAGCATATCCTCTACGGTTTTTAAATTCTTTTTGCCGAGGAGCCGAGCAATTCCCGGACCCACCCCTTTTACGTATTGAACGGGAAGAGACAGCTTGTCAAAACCGGGTTTAATTTCTCCTGTTGCGCCTGATGTGTCCGGTGATTCTTCAGTATTAATGTCAAAAGAGAGAAGCTGTATTTCTTTTACCAGTCGAAGCGCAACCGCAATACGTTTCTTCTTTTCGGTAAGAGTAAGATTATCAAAATTTAAGAAAGTTTCATCGAGATAAGAGACGATATTGCCTAATTCTTTTTTTGACATATCTCCTTGTTTTAGCGAAGCATTAATCGTCTTTAATCTGTCAATAAGTCCCGACATACTCGTTTCAAAATCTTTAACGAGATGAAGGTTCTGATAGGAATTTTTCGATAGAAATATCAGTGGGGTTTCTATTTTCTTGATAATTTCATTGAGATTTGCCATTATATATTGCCCCGATTACGAAGTAATTTCACATATAAAGTGCTAATTTAACTAACAGATATGCCTGTTATTTACAAGGAAAGAATTGACTTTTCACATGAATTAAGCTAGTTCTTCCGCATTAGTCAAATTAATATCCATTTATTTTATATGAAAGTAACTACTCAGGTAGACACAGAGGCACAAAGAGTAAAAAAAGTAACAACCGGCGCCGCCTGTGGTCTTCGGTGAACCTTCGGAGTGAGCTCAGACTTCGGTAAGCCTGCGATGAGCTTAGTAGAATCGCTCAGTCGAACCGTCGAACGCTCAGGCGAGTGCTCAGACTTCGGCGAGTCTGCAAGGCAAATAAGCTTTGTGCCTTTGAACCTTGGAACCTGAGTCGTTACATATGAAATTCAGTTTGTGAGGTATTTTCTATGGTAAAGAAAAAATCAGTGTCATATAAGGATGCCGGCGTCGATATAGACAAGACCAACAGTTTTATAGAAAAAATAAAACCATTTATTAAATCTACATCACGTAAGGAAGTCTTTGGCAATATTGGCAGTTACGGGGGGTTGTTTCATCTCGACACGGAAAAATATAAAAGCCCGGTCCTTGTGTCATCTACAGACGGAGTTGGCACGAAGCTGAAAATAGCCCAGATGATGGGAAAACATGATACCATCGGAATTGATCTTGTAGCCATGAGCACAAATGATTTGATTGTCCAGGGCGCCGAACCCCTTTTCTTTCTCGATTATATAGCTGCAGGGAAAATAAATCTTGAAACAAGCGTGCAAATCATCGAGGGTATAGCCGAAGGGTGCAAACAGTCCGGTTGCGCTCTTATCGGCGGAGAAACAGCCGAAATGCCCGGTAGTTACAAAGATGGAGAGTATGATCTTGCAGGTTTCTGTGTCGGAGTTGTTGAAAGTGACAAGTTGATTGATGGATCAGAGATCAGAGTCGGGGATCAGATCATAGGACTGGCTTCCAGTGGTATTCACAGTAATGGTCTTTCTCTTGCCCGGAAGGTATTGTTTGAAGATTTGAATTTGAACGGCAATGATATGATTGAAGGACTTGAATATTCCGTTGGTCTGGAACTTCTTCGTCCGACAAGAATCTATGTAAAAAGCTTGCTGAATATAATCAAAAACTTCATCATAAAAGGAGTGATTCATATCACCGGAGGCGGATTTATAGACAATATTCCCCGCATAATACCCAATCGATGCCAGGCCGTTATCACCAAAAACAGTTGGGATATACCTCCAATTTTCACGATTATACAGGAAGAGGGAAACGTCGATGAAATGGAAATGTTCAGAGTATTTAACATGGGTATAGGAATGATGGTGGTCGTCTCTGAAAAAGAATCAAAAGAAATATTGGAACGGCTTGAAGTCCTCGGCGAAAAAGCATATGTAATCGGATCAATTACCAAAAATGCAGAGGGTCAACCATCTGTTCTTTTTGAGGAAGAAAATGAATAATAACATTAACATCGGCGTTCTTGTATCCGGCAGCGGGTCTAATTTGCAATCAATTATAGATCAGTCGGAAAAGGGCAATCTTGATGCAGTGATCAAGGTGGTTATAAGTAATAACCGGGGGGCTTATGCGTTGGAAAGGGCAAAAAAGCACAAAATCCCCGCCATTTTTATTGATCATAATGATTTTAATGACCGGCAGCAGTTTGATCAAAAAATGATCGATATTCTCAAATCTTATGAAGTTGAACTGGTTATCATGGCAGGATTTATGCGGGTATTAACCCCCCTTTTTATAAAAGCCTTTCCGATGAGAATCATGAACATACATCCCGCCATCCTTCCATCCTTTCAAGGTATCCATGCCCAGAAAAGGGCATTTGACTACGGCGTGAAATTTTCAGGATGCACTGTCCATTTCGCGGATGAAGGTGTTGACACAGGTCCGATTATCATTCAATCCGTCATCCCCGCTTATGATGACGATACTGCCGATACGCTTCAGCAGAGGATTCTTAAAGAGGAGCACCGGATATTTCCTCAGGCCATTCAATTTTATGCGGAAGGAAAACTTGAAATTGTCGGCAGAAAGGTTCGCATTAAGAATCATAAAAAGATCGATGAAGCTCCATTACATAATCCTCCATTAGATAAGTTTTGATGGGCATTAGCCCCTTAGTTGTAAGATTCTTGCAAAAAATGGCTTCGGCGTGAGCTCAGTCGAACGCTCAGCCGAACGTGCTTCGAATTTCGAATTTCCAGTTTATCTGGATTAGGGATTAATTACGAGATCAGTTCCGCTTAATCCTCTAATCCTTTAATCCTTAATCCCAGGGAAAGATATGATAATCGTAAGCGCCTGTCTTTTGGGAATAAGATGTAGATACGACGGAGATAGTCGCCCCGAAAACCGATTGCTATCAATATTATCTGATGAAATTTGCATCCCGGTCTGTCCCGAACAGCTAGGTGGGCTGACAACGCCTCGTTTACCGTCCGAGATAATCGATGGTGACGGATCGGACGTTTTAAGTGGCAGGACTAAAATCATAGATTCCACCGGTAAAGATGTAACCGGGCAGTTTTTACGAGGGGCAGAGGAAGTAAGAAGACTTGCAAGGCTTATGCAAATTGATACGTCGATTTTGAAAGAGAAAAGCCCATCTTGCGGTGTCCATTACATAAAAAGGGGAAACCTTGTTTTAAGAGGAATGGGGGTGACATCGGCCCTCCTGCTCTCAGATGGCATCAAAGTCATATCATCGGACAGGATAGAAGAGGAATATGTGCGATACCATCGTAATAGGAAATGATTTCAGTTCACTTATAGCTGCTCTTGTCACTGCACGCAGCGGGAAAAGAACAGTCCTTATAAGTGAAGGTCATATTCCGGATTTCTATGCAGAATCCGGTTATGTCTTTGATATTGATCCTTTTCCATGGACCGGCAGTGATCCGGGAGGTTTGTTGCGACGGCTATTATCTGAAACAGATACAAACCTGATGGATCGACTGGAAATTCATCCATTAGATTCTCCTCTTCAGGTAATCTTCCCGGAACACAGAATTGATTTATACAACAGAATCGAATTGTTGTCAGATGAACTAAAAAGGGAATTTGCCATTGATTCAGAGAAAACCATAAATTTCTATGAGTCAATTATTCAGAAGAGGAAGGTTATAGCAAGTCTGATTGAGAAAACGCCGTATGTGCGCCCAGAAACCTTTCGGGAGTACCTCGGGTATATTTTTCACGTCCCGGCATTTCTCTGGAACAGGACAGGCCTGTCAAATAATTTAAAATGTATTAGGAATAATTCGTTATTAAAAAAAATATTTGACGCGGAAATTTTACTCCTTTCAAATCTTTGTGTAGATGGCGCTACGCCACTGTCATCAGCATATATACTTTCATTGCTTTTAAACGGATTCCATTATTACAGTGGGGGGAAGCATCACCTTATCGAGGAACTTAAGAAAAAATTTATAGAATTGGGAGGAACTATTTTTGGGGAATGTTCTATATTGAGACTGAATATAAAAGAGGAAATCAAAGCAGATATAATTGTTGATGAGGAAGCATTTGTAATAAATAGCAAAAATGTTATTATCAGCACTAAATGGGAGCAATTTAAGCATGTTATACTTAAAGATAAGAGATTTTCAAAATTTGCAAATAAATATATAAATGTTGAAAGCTTATATTTTCCATTTACTATTCATATGGGTCTCTGCGACAGGGGATTACCTGAACAAATGGCAGAGTATGTTATGATTATTTCCGATGAAAAAGAGCCACTTGCCAATGGCAACCTTGTTTTTTTAGAAACAAGTCTCAGGGAAGATACCGGACGCGCGCCTTCCGGGAAAAGGGCAATGAGCGCCACAATTTTACTTAATGAGTCTCCTTTGAGTCTCAGCGATGAGGATCTAAAGGAAATTTCAAAAAATATATTAATAAAGATCGAGGGGTTTCTTCCCTTTTTCAGGGAAAGTTTTGAATTCATGAATATAGACAGTTCTATCGATATATCCAGAAAATACCAGGAAGTTATAAATCAAAAATATACGACAAGAAAAAAATCAATACTTGGCATATCCCCTCTGTCAAACAAGACGCCTGTGAAGAATGTATTCCTGACCGGCGGTATGCTGTTTGCGGGTCTCGGGTTTGACGGAGAAGTCATCTCCGGGTTAAATGCGGCAAATATGGCGATGGGAGGCAATTAACATGGAAAATAAATTGTATGATTTTACTATCGAAACCCTGGGGGAGCGAAAAATTCCCACCCCTCACACACCTGGTTACTTTACAGATGATAACAAGCGGATTCTCTACAATGTCAATCTGGAAAATTTTGACAAATTAAAAAACGGCGATGGTCTTCCCCCTTCAATTGAGGTGGCAGGTCCGAGAGAAATGATCTATTTCGACCCTGCGAAGGTCAAAGCTGCTATTGTTACCTGTGGCGGGTTATGCCCGGGGATTAATGATGTTATCAGATCGGTGGTAATGCAGCTCCACTACCGTTATGGTGTAAAAAATATTGTCGGCATAAGGTATGGTTTTCAGGGATTTATTCCCAAATACGGCCATGATGTTATGGAACTGACTCCGGAGTTTGTTAAGGACATACATACTCTCGGAGGAAGTATTCTGGCTTCATCGCGGGGGGGTCAGGACATTGAAGCACTGGTCGATTCTATCTGTCGGATGAACATAAATATCCTGTTCTGTATCGGCGGCGATGGAACCATGAGGGGCGCAGAAGCAATTACAGAAGAGATAACGAAGAGGAAGTTGAATGTAAGCGTTATCGGCATACCGAAAACGATAGATAATGATCTGAACCTGATTGATAAAACATTTGGATTTGATACGGCAATTTCCGAGACTGTCAAGGTAATTCAATGTGCCCATGTGGAATCTAAGGGTGTTCCCATGGGCATAGGCCTCGTCAAAATTATGGGCAGGCAATCAGGGCATATCGCCGTCAGGGCCGCCCTCGCGCAAAATGATGTAAACTTTGTATTGATACCGGAGGTACCCTTCGATCTTGAAGGCGAAAAAGGATTTTTAAAAGCTCTGGAAAGGCGTTTGCAAAAACGTCGTCATGCAGTTATCCTGGTGGCGGAGGGAGCCGGACAGGACTTAATCACCAATGATGAGTTGGCTCAAACCGATGCATCCGGAAATGTCAGGTTGAAGGACATAGGTATTTTCTTGAAAAATAAGATCAGTGAATACTTCAGGAAAATTGAAATGGAGATTAATCTTAAATATATTGATCCCAGTTATATAATACGAAGCGTTCCGGCCAATGCCAGTGACAGCCTGTATTGTGATATATTGGGGCAATATGCCGTTCATGCCGGCATGGCAGGAAAGACAGGAATGGTGGTAGGATTATACCTTAATGAATATGTCCATCTTCCAATAAACACCGTGACATTGCGTAAAAAAGTGGATCCGAACGGCAATATATGGATGCGCGCCCTGGAGGCAACAGGTCAGCCACCATCAATGAAGAATTAGTAAAAAATACTTGCAAAATATGTATTTATCCGTTAGATAGCAGTTCAGTTTTTCAAAGGAGTTTGGATATGTCGCGAGTCTGTGAAATATGCGGGAAAAAACCATCGGTAGGAAATCAGGTTAGCCATGCTCATAACAAAACAAAGAAAGTATGGTATCCTAATCTTCAAAAGGTACGGGTTATAGACAAAAAAACAGGCGCGTTAAAAAGAATTAAAGTATGTACGAGATGCCTGCGTTCCGGTTTTGTAAAAAAGGCGCTGTAATGTGCCGGCTGGGCGAGTGAGGGGAAACGTTACTTCCCCTTTATTTTTGGATTTTTACCTGCCAATACCATTTTTTTGAGATTTATGAGTTTAATTTGAAAGGTTCCATATTTTGTATGGCCATAAGCCTTATGTTTTTTGTTTAAGATCAATTCAGTCCTGTTCTTGTTTTTTAACAATATACGACCTTTGAGGTCACCATTTTTAATGACAAACAGGATATTTTCTACTCTTTCAAATGGAATCGTATAAGTTCCCTCCCCTTTTTTTCCTTCTATGAAAGTTTTACCCTGAATACTTACTCCATTGCATTTTGTAACGACACCCATCTGATCGATATAAATTGCAGTGAAATTTTCATCAGGTTGGGGAATCTGATCGGCAGAATCGCCTCCAAGGATAGAACTTCCCATTCCCGTTAAAAAGGGAAGGAACAACACGATGAATAAAACCTTATATGATCTTTTCATTACCCCTTCGTCCTTTCGTATTTCCTGACAGGTTTCTTGTAAAGCATTTTGGTAACCGTTCACGGGTTCAAGGGTTCAAGGTTCCATTCTTGTCCCCGTGACTGCATTTGGGATGCGTATTTACGAAAAAAGCATCAGCTTTGTCAGGCTAAAACAAAATCTGGAGCCAAATTGGCAGTTAGTTGCGAAAATGAGCATTTTTGACGAGGACTTCAAATCTTTAATGCTGCCTTTGTCCTTAACCCTTAACCTGTGAACGGTTATGTATTTTGGTTCCGGCTTGTCAGGGTTAGGAAACAACTTCCTGAAAATCCACTTCTTCTCGTAATGCGTCAAGTATACGATTAACATCGGAAATAAAATCAGGAAGTATCGTCAACTCGATGACAGCTTCATCCTTGTCAACTGTTGTAATTGTACAGAGACCCTCATATCCTTCAAACAGAAATTTGATGTGAGATATGTCTTTTCTGCCTAATTTAAGAATTTTCTTAACAATTTTATCTGACATTGTTTTTATGCAGTAATTTTGGAAATATGTAACATTCCGCTTTGTAAAGATCAAGAAATAAATCTCTCCTTGACATCA
>JAGGSD010000112.1 GCA_021159265.1 Syntrophobacterales bacterium
TTCTCACCCTCACCCCTACCCTCTCCCATCAAGGGAGAGGGAGTTTTTCGACTTTTTACGAGTGCATCAAAATTGATACATTTGTAAAAAGTTCACGTAGTGTCATTCTGAGGAGCGGAGCGACGAAGAATCTCAATGATATCAGATTCTTCGCTATTGCTCAGAATGACAAAAGAGTGTTTCTGTGACTTTTTACAGACGCATCAACATTCGATGTTGGACGTTCGATGTTCGATGTTCATTTCTCCTCATTGCTCAGTCCTTAGTTTTGATACAGCTCCGCCCTCCGGGTTACATTATGAGACCTTTGCAAAACGCCCCCTTTCGCCCAATTTCTGCGTCAGACTCAAAATTTAATCCTCGAAATACTCAATGTATTCCTGTGGTTAAATTTTTCGTCTTCCTTGAACTTGAACGAAATTAAACATTTTGCAAAGGTCTCTCAAGGTCTTTTCGGCCAATCTCTGCGTTATGCTCAAAAAATAATCCTCGGAACATCAACTATATGCCTGCGGTCTTCGGCGAGCCTTCAGCGTGAGCTCAGTCGAACGCTCAGCCTTCGGCGAGCATGCGACGAGCTCAGTCGAATCGCTCAGTCGAACCGTTATTTTTTCGCATGACCTGTCTGCGTGCCTGCCTGTGTGTGTTCGTACCTGTCTGCCGTGCAGGCGGCACAGGCAGGCAACGCACAGGCAGGCTTGATCTTGAACGAAAATCCCCATAAATCAACAGAGTTATTGATTGAATGCAAAAACCCTCTTTCTGTAAACGGGAAGGGGTTTTTTGCGGGCGCCGCATCACGTCAGAAATTTTAAAATTGAATCTTGTTTTATTCTTTTCTTTAGTGTATTGCTATGTCGTGAAATCTGTTAGCTTTTTACTCGAGTTTTATCAGGTATTGGTAAGCGATGAAAAAATTTAAAGTAAACAAAACCTATAATGAGATAAATGAAAAAATAAAGCAGGGTAAAGCGGTGGTCGTTACGGCCGAGGAAATGATAGATGTTGTGGAAAAAGATGGTGAAATCGAAGCGGCGAAGAAGATTGATGTTGTTACGACGGGGACTTTCAGCCCCATGTGTTCCTCAGGCGCTTTCCTGAACTTTGGTCATTCTTCTCCCAAAATAAAGGCATCACGGGTATGGCTCAATGACGTGCCTGCTTATGGCGGCATCGCTGCTGTGGATTGTTATATCGGGGCAGCTGAAACCGTGGAGGGAGACCCCCTTAACAGCGTTTATCCAGGTGAATTTAATTATGGCGGGGGGCATGTTATAGAAGATCTCGTTTCAGGTAGAGTAATAAGACTAAGGCTTGAAGGTTACGGTACCGATTGCTATCCTGCCAGGAAATACGAGAAAAAAATAACAATTCACGATTTGACGGATGCTGTCCTCTTCAATCCCAGGAATGCCTATCAAAATTATAATTGCGCCGTTAATATGTCAGATAAAATCATCTATACATATATGGGAGTCTTAAGACCCCGGATGGCAAACGCAACTTACTGCACATCCGGCAGGCTGAGTCCCCTTTTTAACGATCCTTACTATAAAACAATTGGTATTGGAACAAAAATATTTCTTGGGGGCGCCCAGGGTTATGTGACATGGAACGGAACGCAGCATAACCCTCATGTTCGAAGAAGAGAAAACGGGGTTCCCATAGAAGGTGCTGGTACAATAGCAACAATTGGAAATCTGAAAGAAATGAATTCCCGGTGGCTTGTTGGGGCGAGTGTCCTTGGGTATGGTGTGTCCCTTTATGTTGGGGTTGGTATACCCATACCAATTCTTAACGAGAAGATGGCTCGTTATACGGCGGTTAAAGACGATGATATTTATACTCAAGTTTTCGATTATAGTGTCGATTATCCTAGTGGAGTGGCAAAGAGCCTTGGAGAGGTAAGTTATAAGGAGCTGAGGAGTGGTATGATTACACTTAACGGTAAGAAGGTTCCGACAGCGCCACTGTCCAGTTATTACAGGGCAAGAGAAATCGCAAATATCCTGAAGGAATGGATAGAAAGAGGGGAATTTATTTTAGGTGAACCCCAGCAACTTCTTCCCACCGTGGCTTTGTAAATTGTTATTTATGGAGAAAGTTGTTTTATCTCTTTACATGCGGGCGGCTATAATGTAAAAGAATAGTAAAAAGAAACTTTTATGTCCCATTAAGACCTTTAACGATTTTTTTGAAGCTCTCAGATTTCTGGGTGTAATTTTACATGAAAGCTGGTAGATATTTCATAATTGTCATTTTGTTTATGGGGTTTCTTATACTGTTCGGAAATAAAGGGCTTGTTGATTATTTTTCATTGAAGGGGAAGCTCTTTGCAATAAAGGCAACAAACGAACGAATAGTAAAAGAGAATAGTATGTTGAAAAAAAAGATTACTTTACTTAGACATGATTTAAGATATATTGAAAATATAGCAAGAAACGAACTTGGCATGGTCAAAAAAGGAGACATCATTTATAAATTTGTCGAGTAATATTAGTAACTGCTAAGGTTGTCAGGTTTATAGTTCATGGTCAGGGTGCAATTAAAACCTGGCGAAAGAAGATATTGAGGTCTGGCAAATGGCGCCCTGCTTGACGTGTAAAAGTATACAAACTGACAGGAACCGCGAACCTGAGCAGTTACTTATTTTGGAACGTAGTATTAAGTCAGCAAGAATAAATAAATCATACACCTTGCTTGTCCTTTTGCTTGTTTTCTGTGTTGTGTCAAAGCTTGCATAACTTGTCATGTGCGCTTCAACACCTCATTGAAAGCAAACAACATTACGGCACAATCCGTATAACTTATTTATTCTTGATTCCTGAGAATCAAACAGGGAGATTCAATGTTTGAAATAAGTGGTGTGTTTTCGGACAACAGTAAGAAAGTTGTCGGCCTTGATGTTGGTTCGAGTCTCATTAAATTAGTGGAAATTGGAGATAGCCGCCAGGGGTATGTTCTCAAGAAGTATGGTCAGATTCCAATTCCGCGTGGTGTCATTGAGAAAGGTCTTTTACAAGATCAGACGATACTTGCAGAAAAAATCAGAACGCTTTTTAAAAGTTCCAAGTGCCGTTTGAAAAACGTTGTTGCTGCTCTTTCGGGTTCTTCTGTTATCGTAAAAAAGGCAAATTTTGCTCAGATGCACGATGAAGAACTGCGCGAGCTATTAACCGATGAAGCAGAGAATTATATGCCTTTTGATGATGTCAGCGAAATCAATTTTGATTTTCACATCATTGGTGAAAATGACCTTAATCCTAATCAAATGGACGTTATGATTGTAGCAGCGAAGAAAGATATTATAGAAAGTTATATAAACGCCATCGAAACGGCGGGTCGTAAGGTAGTTATTATGGATGTTGATACTTTGGCCATGGAAACAGCATATGTAGAAAATTATGATTTTGCTGATGAGGACATAATAGGATTGGTAAACATAGGAGCGAGCACAACAGATATCAACATTGTCAGGGGAGGAGAATCTGTTTTTACCAGGAGTTTCCAATTGGGAGGCGATTCTATTACTGAAGCCCTGCAGAAGAAATTGAAAGTTTCTTTTGAAGAGGCTGAAAAAGTAAAAATCGAAGGCGGAGGGAAAAAAAATATAGGCAAAAAAGAAATCCTTGGTTATACAGAACCGATTTTCTCGGAAATTGAACGATCAATTGATTATTTCAGTTCTACGTTCATGGATCCGTATATCAAACAGATATTAATAAGTGGCGGGTGTTCAAAACTTCCAGGTATGATTAACATGCTTTCAGAGAGATTACATTGTGAAGTGGAGAGGTTCGATCCCTTTAGAAATGTAGTGTGTAACAGCAAAGTCTTCGATGAAGCCTATCTGGAAGAAATCGGTCCCGCAGCAACCATCGGGATTGGTTTAGCCCTGAGGAGGATAGATGATAAAGATTAATCTTCTTCCTTACTGGGAACATAAAAAGAAAGAAGGCATTAGGAAGCAAATCATCCTTGTTTCTGCCTCTTTTGTGTTATTTTTTATTTTGATAGCTTCTTTGCATGTGTATATGGCTATGACCGTTAATGCTCTCGAAAGGAAGGTGAAACTTTCAGAGAATAGATTGGCAATACTGACAAAGATAACGGGTGATGTAAATAAATTCAAAAGAGACAAGGCAATTATGATAAAGAAACTTGCGATCATTAATAGCCTTGAAAAAAACAGGATGGACCCCATTTACCTGCTAGACGAAATTGCCAGAAGTATCCCTGCGGGTAAGATATGGCTTACCAGTGTTTCACAAAAAGATGTTGTTGTGCGTTTAAGAGGCATGTCTATGAGTAATTCTGATATAGCCCTCTTTATGATAAATTTGAAAATGGCCAGGCACATAAAATCGGTGGATTTAGTTTCATCTAAGCAGATAAATTATTCTAACGTTAAATTGATGGACTTTTCATTATCCTGTACATTGAAGAAGGGTTAAAAAATGTCAATTACAGCGGAAGACATTAAGAGAATGCCCAACAAGTACAAAGTTATACTGGTTCTCTTTGTGTTTCTCCTGATCGGATATTTTTATTATTTCTTCTTTCTTCAAGCCACATTGGATAATAAAGACAGGCTGAAAGAGAGGTTAAGTAGCCTTCAAAAACAGATTCAAGCGAAGGAGCTTGTGGCCAGGCAGATAAAGAAACACAAAAAGGAATTAGCTGAATTGAGAGAAAACCTGAAATTAGCTTTGGCCAGGTTGCCTGAACAAAAAGAAATTCCCGGTCTCTTAACCTCCGTTTCTCAGGCAGGAATAAAAACGGGGCTTGATTTTTTACTTTTTCAGCCGGCGTCTCCGGTCTCCAGAGATTTTTATGCCGAGATACCTGTGAAAATTGTCATTGTGGGTAGCTATCGCGATATTGCCCATTTTTTTGTAAGTGTTGCAGATCTCCCTCGTATAGTGAACATAAAAAATATTTCAATCCAAGGGGGAAAGAGCGTTGCGGAAGGCAAGAAGAATCTCCTCACGGTAAATTGTCTTATAAAGACGTATATGTTTTTGGAAAAGAAACATGAAGGTAAAAAAAATAAAAAACGTAGAAAATAACTGGTTGGGAATTACTATCACCTTGATTTTTCTGTCTCTCACGATTTTCCTGTTGGTTTGCCCTGTTTATGGAGATAACTCAAAAACTGGAAATGGTACTCCCTTTAGCTTTGATATAGAGGGGGCGCCGGATCCCTTTAATCCAATTATTAAACCAGCTATCGAGAAGACGGGGAAAAAGAAGTACAAAAAAGAGAAAGACATAACCCCCTTGACCCCGCTCGAATTATTCGGTATTGAGCAACTCAGGCTTGTAGGTATTACAATGGGCCAAGGGAAGGAACTGGCCATGATAGAAGATCCCACAGGGAAATTTTATCCTGTTGTAAAAGGCACTCTCATTGGTTTTAACAAAGGCAGGGTGACCCGGATATTAGCCAATAAAGTTATTGTGGAAGAAAAAGAAGAGGATACTATGGGGAAAGCTAAGATAAATCGGGTTGTATTGGAGCTTTACACTGAATCAGATGGGGAAAAGCCATGAAAAAGAAAAGACTTGTGATATTTATCCCTTATTTTATTATCTCATTGATTATTTTCGGTTGTGCTACTGGTAAAGATAAAACTGTCATCAAGACTATACCATCCGACAAAGGGAAAGAAGTCAGAGCCTCAAGCTATACCGGCGGCTGTTTGAAGGGGGTTACATTTGAGAAAATGAAAGGTAAAGAGAGGGTATCATTTCGCCTCTCGGAGGTGTCTGGTTTTGATGTCGAAAAAAAGTCGGATCGTTCTATTGTAATAAAGTTGGCCAATACGTTTGTATCAGACAGACTAAAGGGACGACAGGGCGTGGGTCTGTTGAATAATGTCCGGTATGTCGTTCCTGTCCAGAAGATCATCAACGGTAAGAAATGGTCTTATGTCGAAATAAAGCTTGGGCAAATGGTTCCTTACAGGATCAGGGAAGATATTAGTGGCTACATTATTGATTTCGATGTTTCTACCCTGCCTTCGAAGGTTGCAAAGAAAGATGAAGAACCCGTCTCGATGGAAAAATCGGCATCAACAATGAAAATATTTGATCTGATTAAAAAAGAAGATCTACAAAAAGAGAAAGACAATAAACAAACTGGAAATATAGTAAAATACACCGGCAGCAAGATATCCCTTCTCAGTTTTCAAAAAGCCGACATTAAGAGTGTACTCAGGGCGATATCTGTATACAGTGGATTCAATATCGTTTCCGGTCCGGATGTAAAGGGTAAAGTTACCATCCACATGAAAGATGTTCCCTGGGATCAGGCGCTGGACACAGTCCTGGAAATAAACGGCCTTGGGAAGAAACAATCGGGAACAGTAATTACGGTATTGCCGCTGAAGAAACTAAAAGATGCTGAGAAGGAACAGCAGCAGAAAGATGTGGCTGAAGGAAAACTGCAACAGATTTCCATAGAGGCAAAGATTGTCGAAGCTTCAACGAATTTTGCCAGAGAACTGGGAATTAACTGGGGTGCGGGACATCAGGGTACTTGGAATGACAGGGATTTCGGGATAATGTTTGGAAATGCCGCGGCCGGAACGCCTACCACCCTCCCCGGCAATATCGGATTGACAAGCAGTAATATCGCGGTAAATTTTCCCGCAGTCACCGGGATTGCTACTCCTGCGTTAGGCATCTTAATGGGAACGGGTAAGTGGGTTTTGGACGCTCAGCTGTCTGCCCTTGAAACAACTGGTAAAGGGAAAATCATTTCATCTCCCAAGGTAACAACCCTTGATAATGTGTGGGCGCAGATAAATCAAGGAGAACAAATTCCATATACTAACCCCGGTGAAGGGAATTCAGTGCAATTCAAAGATGCAGTGTTACAATTAGATGTTAAGCCTACTATAACGCCGACCGGGAAAATATCTATGGAAGTTAAGGTAAAAAATGACTATGCAGACTGGAACAAAACCGATACAAATAATAAAAATCCTCCCATAGTTAAGAGTAGGGTGGAATCAAAGATTGTTGTCGAGAATGGGGAAACATTAGTCCTCGGTGGAATTTATAAAACAAATCAAGTGGAAACAGTAAGTGGGACACCATGGCTTTCAAAAATACCTGTCCTTGGTTGGCTTTTCAAATATAAAAGCATCACTACGGAGAAAAGAGAGCTGTTAATTTTCATTACACCCAGAATTGTGTCGAAACAGGATACATAAATAAATTTGCAAGACTTGATGGGTCCCATTTATTACTTGAGCGGGGGACCCCTTCTTATGGATATACAACCTTAACAGTAGTGTATAAACCACCCCTTACATTGAAATTTCCTGTAATCTCAGCTTTTTTAGGATGAACCTTCTCCGTAAAATCACTCAAGATCCGGTTTACAACCTCTTCGTGAAAGATTCCTTTATTACGATATGAATTTAAATATAATTTCAGTGACTTAAGCTCAACCAGAAGTTCATCCGGCACGTAATTAATAATAATTTCAGCAAAGTCGGGTTGGGAAGTCATTGGACAGAGACAGGTAAATTCCGGGAATCGTATTCGTACTTCATAATCATGCCTTCTGTACTTGTTTTCTATAGTTTCCATAAATCCTCACTAATATGTAACAAAATGGAGTGTCAAGGATGGCTATTCCTACCTTGATTAAATATTGGCTGAAGATCATTATTGCAATGCTTTTTGCGGTATATATTCCTCCAAAGGCTATTCCAATAAACAGTACGGAATCAATTAGTTGAGAAATGATTGTGGAAAAATTGTTCCTTATCCAGAGATACTTGCCGGAAGTCTTATCTTTCCACCAGTGAAAAGCCCACACGTCGTGGTTTTGAGAGATCAGATAGGCTATCATGGACGCCAGGACGATTCTCGGAGTTGACCCAAGAATAATATTATACGCCTTCTGTTGTTCCCAGAATGACGCTGGTGGAAGTATTTGACTGATATAAATTATGAGGACCATTATAAGCGACATATAAAAGCCCATCATAACAAGGTCTTGAGCTTTCTTTCTCCCCTCTATTTCAGAGACAACATCGGTAAAAAGAAACGTAAAGGGGTAAAGTATAATAGCTGCAGGCAATATGAGACCCCCTACATCAATGATCTTGGCAGCTATAATATTTGATAGAAGAATAGAAGAAACAAACAAATATTTTATGAAGCAAAGGTTCGATGAAAACATATTAAAATTCCTTGAAATATTTATATGAATAACGTAACTGCTCAACTGGGTGGGTTAAGGGCTGAAGGAAAAACCTTTAGCCCTTAACCTTTATTGCTCGTTGCTCAGTCCTTGCCGCTTCAGGAGAATATCAGTATCCTTTGGGCTAATAACCTGAGCAGTTACAATGATTCAAAGCCGTGAGTGTTTAGCATTTTGATGGCAGGGATGTCAATTGGTTTCTAGAACCTTTTCAAAAGCCCGGCCTGTATCCCGGATTCGGCTTTTTTTCTCAGGGGGAGAAAATGGATTTCTCACTTGACACGCAAGAAGCGCTGTGTTATCCGCCTCTTCATTCGCGGTTAAAGCCGTAGTTCTCTATTTTTCTGAGGTCGTTTTCCATGATTTCTCCAAGTTTTGCAGAACGAAAAAATTTTATTTCCGAAGCAGAAAGATATTTAGAGAAAAAGTTATACGAAAAGGCTATTACGCTTGCTAAAGAAAGGCGGGATCGGTTTCCAGGGGACGTGGATGCATGGCTGGTTATTGCTTTCTGCTTGGCACATATGGGAGAACTAACAAAGACTTCTGGAATCTTGAGAGAGCTGGAAGAAGTTATTCAAGATTGGTCTCGAATCTATAAATGCTTGGGAGATATTTATCGGGAAAGGGGATTGGTAGAAGAGGCAATACAATTGTACCGGAAAGCCCTGAGTCTTAACTCAGATCTCGAGAAGAAGAAAGAAATATCAGAAAAAATTGACTCTTTAGGAATGGGGGGTAACCCCGATGATCTTATTCAGAGTGGCGAAGGGGATAATATTGAGCAGATTTCATCAGATTTTCACACCATTACCCTGGCCGAACTGTATATTAACCAGGGCCATCTAACAATGGCGAGAGATGTTTTGAAAAAAATGATAAAGGGGGATCCCTCGAATGTGAGGGTAATTGAGCAGCTTAAGCATGTAGAGGCCTTAATCGGTAAGGGGACCAGAGATAAAAGAACGATAATTATTGAAGAGTTGAATAAGTGGTTAAGCAATCTTCAGAGGAGTGAACATTTCCAAAAGAGCTGGTAGGATAATAAGGAAGTCAAGCTAGTGTTATGTCAAGTCTCGAGTGCCATTGCGAACGAAGCGAAGCAATCTCCTGCTGTTATGGACTGACTAACTTGGCATAATCCGAGAGATTGTCACGGCCTTCGGCCTTGTGGTGACGAAGGCCTGTCGAAGGAAAAGAAAGTGCGAAATTAAATTTTCTTTTTCGTGTTTTCGTGATAAAAATATATCTTGTTTGGTTCCGGCTTGTCCGGGTTGGGATGATAAAGGAGGATTCGATGGGTCAAGGATTCGGATCTTCAAATGAAATGCTAAAGAATTAAAAAGCGCTTGCCCCCTTGAATCCTCGGACCATTTACATCAACCATCGGAAAAACATCATAATGTTTGAGCCTTTCATATACGAGAAGAGAATCTCACGTATTAGATCAATACTCAGAGCCAATAATATCGAGGGCATCTTGCTTGTTGGCATGACAAATATACGGTATCTAGTTGGGTTTACGGGCAGTGACGCTGTTTTGTTTATTGGAGAAAAAATAAGTGTTTTATTAATTGATGGTCGTTACATTACACAGGCAGGGAAAGAGGTCACGGGTTGCGAGATTCTTGAGTATAAGGATAAAATAGAGGGTATTACCGCGCTTATTCTTGACTGTGGGGTAAAAAATATTGGGTTTGAGTCGTCGGTTCTTACCTGTGATCAATATTTCAGACTGAAAGATCAATTAAGGGGAGTAGTTTTAAAACCTCTGTCAACGGATATTGACTCAATCAGAGCAATTAAAGATAGTAATGAAATTAAGTATATCAGAAAAGCGGCCCATATAGCATCTCGATCTCTTATGTCCATTGTGGAAGAAATAAAGCCGGGTATGAGTGAAAAAGATGTTGCCTTGATCCTGGAATCGAAAATGGCAGATTCAGGGGGGGAAGGGCTTTCTTTTGAAACTATTGTTGCTTCTGGGCAGAACTCAGCATTGCCACACGCAAAGCCGGGATTTAACAAAATTAAGGAAGGGGATTTTGTTGTTATAGATTATGGGTCCCTTTACAATGGGTATCATTCGGACGAAACACGTACTCTGACAGTGGGTAAAATAACAGAAAAACAAAAAAAGATATACAATATTGTTAAAGATGCTCATGACAGGGCATTGGAAGCTGTCAAAGCTGGTGTGTCGTGTCGTGAAATTGACGGAATTGCCAGAGGATGGATAGAAAGGGCTGGTTTTGGACAATACTTTTCCCATGGTACAGGACATGGTGTAGGCCTTGAGGTTCATGAAGCCCCTGTGATTTCCATGAATAGTGAAGGTTTTCTTGAGGCAGGGATGGTCATTACCGTCGAGCCTGGCATATACATACCGGGATTATGGGGAATTCGAATAGAAGATATGGCGCTGGTTGAAAGAGACGGGTGTGACATTTTGTCCAACATATCAGAAGAACTGAGGATTTTGTAAATATTTATTGTTGGATCTCTATAACTGAAAAAGCTTGATAATTTATGGTAGAGGATAATTAGTATGGTTGGTTTTCCGGATGATCTGCTTTACAGCCGGGAGCATACATGGGTAAGGGTTGATGGAAATATGGCAACGATCGGGATAACCGATTATGCTCAGGAGGAATTGGGAGAAATTTACTCTGTTGAGATTCCTCATATTGACACTTTTATAGAACAGGATGAACCTTTCGGGACCGTAGAATCTTCGAAGACCATTGCTGAATTAATTTCTCCTGTTAGTGGTGATGTCGTCAGTGTCAATGAAGATTTGTTTGATGATGTGGGAATTTTAAACAGTGATTTTTACAATACCGGCTGGTTAATTGTTGTAGCCATAACTGATCCGAGCGAGCTGGACAATCTTCTTGATTCGATGGGGTATGCTGATTATATAGAGGAAGGAGAAGGGGATCGGTAATATAAGATGGAAGAGTGGAGATACCTTTCTTTCAATCAATGCGATGCATTTGAAAACATGGCCATAGACGAGGCCATTTTCAGAGAAAATCAAAGGCGGAAAATGTCTCCTACACTTCGATTCTATGGCTGGACGAATCCTTCGATATCACTGGGATATTTTCAAGATGTAAAGAATGAGGTGAATTTAGAATTCTGTCGTGACAAAAACATACATATTGTGCGGCGGCTCACAGGAGGTAAGGCTGTTCTGCATGAAAAAGATCTTACTTATTCTGTCGTGGCACAAGAAAAGAACCCACTTTTCCCCCCCGGCCTTCTCGGAACATACAAAGTTATCAATGGGTGTATTGCCTTGGGGCTTGCCAAACTCGGTATAAATGCGGATTTAGCGCAAGAAAGCAGATCGGCTGAATCTTTATATTTGCAAGCATTTTGTTTTTCAACACCTTCTCAATATGAACTTCTTGTCAACGGCAGAAAGATTTGCGGTAGCGCTCAGATGAGATCGAAAGGGGTATTCCTTCAACATGGATCTCTTTTAATGGATTTTGATCCGCAGCATATCTATTCAGCGATGGGGAAATCTACGGGAGATATCACCAAGGAAATAAGTAATCTTGAAAAACAAGTGACATCTATTTACAAACATATTGATCCAAAGATCAATTATACGGAGTTGTGTCAATTATTAGCCTCGGGTTTTGAAGAGTATTTAGGCATTCGTCTTGTTAAAGGAAGATTGACACGTGAAGAAGGAATACTTAAAGAACACTTGTTAAAATATAAGTATATGAGCAGTAATTGGAATATGGAAGGAAAGGCTGTTGAATGGAGATCCAAAGAATCATAAAGAAGAATATTTTGCGACAGGAAGCATATCCGATTGAGAAAATAGGGAGCCGCGTAAAGCTTGATGCGAATGAGAATCCTTACACGCTTCCTCCCCCCCTTAAAGAGAAAATGTTTAAATACCTGGAAGCAATTTCACTGAACCGTTATCCAGATCCCCGTTCCTCTGAGTTGCGGGCAAGACTTGCGGATTATTTAAGGGTTCATGATGATATGCTTCTGATAGGTAATGGGTCAGATGAGCTTATTCAGATGTTATTAGTAGCTTTTAATTCGTTGCCTTCAGGAGCTGTGATCATCCCGGTTCCTACATTTGCAATGTATAAAATTATCGCTTTAAATACGGGCCATAAGATTATAGAAATTCCTTTAAACGACCAGTTTCATCTTAACGAGGAGTTGATGCTTGATACGATATCACAAAACAATCCCAGTTTGGTATTCTTCAGTTACCCGAACAATCCCACTGGTAACCTTTTTAATAGGGAAACGATTGAGAAAATCTTGGAGCAATCAAATTGTCTTGTCGTTATTGATGAAGCATATTTTAATTTTTCAGGGGAAACCTTTTTACCCAATCTTGATAAATGGGAAAATCTTATTATTTTACGAACCCTTTCCAAAGTAGGTCTTGCAGCCATGAGGCTTGGCATTCTTATAGCTCAGCCCTCAATTATTCACGAATTGAACAAAGTGAGGCTTCCATATAACATTAATGCCATATCCCAGGCGGCGGGGCTCTTCTTCCTTGAAAATAAAGAGGAGTTTTTGAAACAGACGCGCCGGGTTATTACCGGCCGGGATAATCTCTTACGTGAGTTGGAAGGTATAGAAAAAATTCATCCCTATCCCTCAGACGCAAATTTTATTCTTTTTAGTTGCGCTAATGATAAAAATAAGTTATATAACTCACTCCTTGAGAAAGGAATTTTGATAAAGAATTTTACATCTTCCGGTATCTTGAAGGATTTCATGCGAGTAACAGTGGGTAGTGATGGGGAAACCCGGGAGTTTCTGGCAGCATTAAGAGACATAATCCGCATGTAAGGAGAGTGATATAATTTAATGTAAAAAGCAGGGTAGAACCGTCGCATTATTTATGTGAGGCGGTCTGCCCTTTTTTTGTGCCGACACTTTGTATAACTGATTGATTTGTTGTGTGTAGTATATGCGGCGCTTTGTTATATTTATTTCACAACAGACTTTAAACAGAATGGGAGGAATTATTTTTTGGAAGTAAGAGTAATTGATAATGATGTAGAAAGGGCCTTGAAGATCCTGAAAAACAAGCTTTCGAAGAATGGGTTATTCAAGGAACTCAAGTTGCGAAGGGCATACGAAAAACCTTCTGTAAAGAAGAAGAGAAAAGCATTGGAAGCGCGACGAAGGCTGGCCAAAGCAAAAAGAAGAAAGCGTTTTTAACATAAACGAGAAACAGTTTCTTGTAGATACACCGTAACTGTTCAGGTCCATGGTTCAAAGTTCAAGATTGCTTTGGCTTGTCTGTCCTTCCTGCAGCAGGCAGGTGTCAAGTGGGGCAGATATTTGCTTTTTGTCGGTTTGTATACTTTTCATTTTCACGTCAAATAGAGTTCCATTTGCCAGAGTTTCATTGTTTCCTAACTGTGAAATTGGACCTGACAACCTGAGTAGTTACGATACATTTTCCATTGATGAGTCATGGCGGGTGTTTCAGATCATGGCTGAATTTGTCAAAGGCCTTATTGCCAGGATAGCATGATGGATTACAAAGAGTATGATAGTGAAGTGACGCTGGATACCACTTTGAATGATATCAGACAAGGTCATATAGCTTCCTGCTATCTCATTTATGGCGATGAGGAATATCTGGCTGAAGAGGCGCTTCGCCGGATTGTTGATCTTATTCTGCCCTATGATGAAAGGAGTCTCAGCCTTTTCTGGATGGATGGTCAAAATACAGATATAGACATGATATGTGAATCTATTCTTACCCCGCCACTCATACCTGGCAAAAAAGTAGTTGTTGTAAATAAAACCCTCCTTTTTTCCTCTAAGGGATCACTCCCCGATTTGGTGAAACAAATTGTTGAAAATATCGAAAGTAATCCACAACGGGCGGTGAGAGCTTTTGCTGTGTTTTTGCAAATGACCGGGTGGACTCTTGAAGATCTTCAAGACGGTGGCTGGGAGAAAATCTCCGACGATGATTGGCGTGAGACTGTGGGTGATAAATCCGGGACAGGCAGAGAAAAGTGGCTTCCGAAGGTGTTGGATATCTATGTCAAATCCGGTATCCAGGTAAGGAGTGATTATGATAGCCCGGATTTATTGGAAGAAGCGCTGAAGAAAGGTTTTCCTGAGAACAATTGTCTTATTCTGACCGCTGATTTTGTGGATAAAAGAAAAAAGATTTTTAAAGTCATCTCTGATTATGGAGTCGTGCTTCACTTTCCAAAGGTTAAGGGTGAGGCAAGGCAGAAAGGTATGTTCTTAAACACTGCAAGAGAAATTCTTGAACGAGGAGGCAAGAGACTTTCCCCGGGAGCAATTAACGTACTGGGGAGAAAGACAGGTTTCAACCTGAGAGAATCCATGGGAGAACTGGACAAACTGATTACCTATGCGGGGGATGATGACATCATTGGCGAAGGAGACATAGATGTCATTACCGGGAAAACGAAAGAAGATTCTGTCTTTGATTTGACATCTGCCCTCGTCAGCAGAAACCTTAAAAAAGCTCTTTTAACATTTCGGGATCTTATCGATCATCATGTCCATTATCTTATGATAGTTACCATGATAGGGAGGGAAGCTCGCCTTCTCCTTCAGGGGAGAATCCTTCTAAAATCAGGGCGCCTTCCATCTTTCCGGAGCGAAATGGATTTTAATAAATTTCAGCGTGTTGTTTATCCTGAGATTAAAAGATTAAATGATAAACGAGGGAAAAAGAGTCGGGCACTTATAGGTCAGCATCCCTATGTGATTTATAACGCATTAAAAAATGCCGAATCGTTTTCATACAATGAGCTGGTGGGGTATCTGGAACAGATCAGCAACATTGATATCGCTTTAAAAACAACGGGAAAAGATCCGGAGCTTACCATTAAGCGACTTCTCATCGAAATATGCAAATAAAAGGCGAACAGCTAAAAGGTTCAAAACCGCATAGGCACAAAGAATACTAACAACCAGCACCGCCTGTGGTCATCGGCAAGTTCAGACGAACCGTGGAACCGCCAGGAGTATCATTTGACAGACATTTTTTGCATTTTGTTATAATAAACAAACCAAATAAACTATTGTCGTGGCAAGCTTGCAATGACGCACAAGCTTTCGTCATTGCGAGGCCGAAGGCCGTGGCAATCTCTTGGATTATGCCAAGTTAGCTCACAGCAGCAGGAGATTGCTTCGCTTCGCTCGCAATGACACTCGAGACTTGACACGATACTATGTAACTCTGCCCCTTTGTGCCTACCTGAGCAGTTACCAGCCTTTTTCTACAGTTTTCTCAGTCTTGCTGATGCCTTTCTTTCCTTCCGGGATAACCGTTTTGAAGGGCCCTTTTTCTTGCCTGATGTCCGTT
The DNA here is from genome assembly GCA_021159265.1 of Syntrophobacterales bacterium. GTDB lineage: Bacteria > Desulfobacterota > Syntrophia > Syntrophales > UBA6807 > UBA3084. Next base: position 15,585 of record JAGGSD010000112.1, read on the forward strand.
CCTCGCCATCATCTACACCATTTCTCTCATAAGAGTCAGCCACGCCAGCTTCAATTGTTTGTATTCTAAATTCGAATTCGGGAGAAGAAATAGCAACGCCGCCGCTTCTGCTTATAGAGTTTGCTATATCCCTGTCCGATGTAACAACAATAATCTCCCTATCGCTTTTTCTCACCATTCGCTTGATAACTTCGTCGGCCTTTTCACCTCTTTTAGAGTAGATGATTGTGATGCCAGCCTCGTTATGGCGTTCCTCTTTCGGAGAACCGCTTATCCACCCGTCGAAAACGACAGTTATTTTATGTCCCTTCAATTTTTTAAAATGGGAAAGCCTTCGGATTAATTCTTTACGTCCCTCCTCAAGACTGAATCTTTCAAAACGACTAAGGGAGTCTGATTGTCTGATAAGATTATATCCATCGATGATGATATTCATTTCAGGATCATCTCCAAAAGAGTGGTAGAATGATAAGGGGGCAAGGATTCAGGTGTTCAGGTGAAAGGCTAAAGAACTGGAAAGCACTCGATCCCTCGAATCCTTTGTTGCATCAATTAATCGGGGGAAGAGCCTCATTTTGTCATCAATCGTCATTAAGGATTTTTTTCATAGATTGTATTGTTTGTTTATAGTCTTTGCTTTTGAAGATAACTGAACCCGCCACGAAAATATCGACGCCTGCTTCTTTGAGGGACCTTATATTCTCTAAATTCACGCCGCCATCTACTTCAAGGAGAACGTCGGGCGCTTTTTCATCGATAAGATTCCGTGCCTTTTTTATTTTCTCAAGGATATTCTGAATAAATATTTGGCCGCCAAAACCTGGATTAACGGACATTACCATAAGAAGATCAATATCTTTGATGATCTCTTCAATCAGGCATAAAGGTGTCGCAGGATTGAGAGAAACACCGGCCTTTAGCCCCTTTTCTTTAATGAAAGCAATTGTCCGGTTAATGTGAGTTTCTGCTTCTGCATGGACAGTAATGAAATCACTTCCGGCATCGACGAAAGCCTGAATGGATCGTTCAGGCTTTTCTATCATCAGATGAACATCGAACGGCAGACGGGTTACTTTTCTAATTGACGCAATGACAGGTGGGCCAAAAGTCAGATTCGGCACAAAATGACCATCCATAACGTCTAAGTGAATCAGATCTGCGCCCGCTTCTTCTACCTTTTGAATCTCTTCTGTAAGTTGGCTGAAATCGGCGGAAAGTATGGAGGGAGCAATTTGTTTCACTTTTCATTACCTCAGATCAATTGGGAATGGGCTCACATCTATGTTACGGGAACACGAAATTTCCCCGTTTGACAAAGATTTCTAATTCTCGATCAAAATTTCATGATGATGGAATGCAAATTACCTGTGTCCACCTCTTTTATGGAGAGTCTCAACTCTTGTGCTTTTTTTGATTCCCCCGGGAAAAATATGAATCCATAGGCTATTTCTTTCGGTTGTATAGATCGCCTTTCAAGAGATCTTGTCTGGATATCTTCCCTGATCTGGCTTTGCACTTCTGTATCGGACAGCCCTTTTGAGCCCCCTATGGTTAAGCCGGCTGCGCCTCCGATAGCAGCCCCCTTCATGGCAGCATCGCCAACACTTTTTCCCGTGACGATTCCAATAGCGGCGCCTATAATAGCGCCGGCAGTGCCGGCAAGGAGCCCTGATTTTGTTCCTTCCGGAGCAATCTCGCCGAGTTCTGTTTTCTTTGATATCCGGTCATAGGCCAGACGCGCGTCCAGTATTGGCCAGAGATTGTTGTCAATGTCCACGAGAAATGTTTTCTGGGGAATAATTTCTATTTCATGAGAGCCTTTATTGTCAAAGATCACCTGAACCGGCAGTACCCCTGAACCAATGATATCAAAACCAAATGATTCTTTGGCCTCCTTCGGATCATCGTATGACTTGGAGGCAATAGTTGCCCCCGCTACGTCCGTTGCGTTTGCATAGGTCGCAGGCATCTTGAAAGGCACAACCTTCCTTTCGTATCTCGCGCACGCAATAAGAGAGATAACAACAAATAATATCACACCGAAAATTGCAAATTTTCTTCTCATTTTTTTCCCTTTCATGTGTTGAATCTCCGGAAGTTTATACTAAGAATGTATGCATGTCAATAGTACAAAAATTATCTTGTCAGGTAAGAATTAAAAGTGAACCGTTTTCATTGAATTTAAAGTTGATGGACTCGTAAAAAGTCACAGAAACACCCTTTTGTCATTCTGAGCGA
>JAGGSD010000409.1 GCA_021159265.1 Syntrophobacterales bacterium
TATGTCAAAAGAATGTTATAAACATTGATGACTCTGTTGATTTATGAGGATTTTCGTTCAAGATCAAGCCTGCCTGTGCGTTGCCTGTCTGCTCTTGCCTGTGCCGCCTGCACGGCAGACAGGTGCGGACACGCACAGGCAGGCAAGAACTTTACAATTAAGCGCCTAACCTGAATCAGAGCGCGAATTCCAATGACTTATTTATTTCCAGATCCTTTATAAACGCCAAACAGGGAAGAAACAACATACTTTCTGATGTCTTCCAGAATCAGGTAAAGCGATGGTGTCAGCAACAATGTTATAAATGTCGCAAATAGTATTCCGTAACCCAGGCTCAGCGCCATCGGAATGAGAACCTTTGCCTGGAGAGATGTCTCGCTCATGATGGGAACGAGACCGAAAAATGTGGTCAATGATGTCAGAATGATCGGTCTGAAACGGCGCTGCCCCGATTCCAGAACTGCCTGACGTACGGGCGCCCCTTCCCTTACCGCCCTGTTGATGAAATCTATCAGAATCAGCGAATCATTTACAACAACCCCGGCAAGGGCGACCATACCGAAAAGGCTCATTATGGATAGATTGTATCCCGTTAATATGTGCCCCCAGACGGCCCCCACAAAACCGAACGGAATTGCAAACATTACCAGTACGGGCTGGATATAACTTTTGAAAGGTATGGCCATCAACACATAAATTCCGAGAAGGGCAAGGGTAAAACCTGATTTCATACTGTCGATGGATTCCTTATTTCTTTCGGCTTCTCCTGCCAGTGACCATGATAATCCGGGATAATCCCGTGTCAGCTGGGGCAGCAGACCCGCGCTCAGTTCATTCAGAATTTCTTCGGGACTGGCTTTTCCTGAAGTTGATGCCATAACATTGAATACCCGCTTCCGGTCACGGCGATGAATGACACTGTACCCTCTCCCCGGATTCAAAGCCGCTGCCCTCAGAAATGGGATCTCCCCTCCATTCGCGGTACGTATACGCATATCTTGCAAGATCCCTTTGTTCTTCCTGTCTTCCTCGGGATAACGTACCATAACCTTGACTTCATTGCGCCCCCGCTGGAAACGGAGCGCTTCCGCTCCGTAAAACGCGGATCGTACCTGACGGGCAAGATCTGTTTCTGTAATTCCCAGTGTTCTGGCCTCGGGTGTTATCTTAAAACGCAATTCCTGTTTACCTGCTTCATAATTGTCCGTAATGTCCTCAACACCCTTATATCCATACAGCGCTTTCTTGATCCGTTCCCCCGCTTTTTTTAATACGGTAAAATCGGTGTGGCTCAAACGGATATTGATGTTTTTTCCGAATGACCTGAGATCCGATTCGTAGGTCAGGGATTCGGCGCCGGGAATTTCTCCTATCTTCCTCCGCCATCGATCAGAAAATTCTTTTGTCGAAATCTTACGAATATCAGCAGCATGTAAATATACCAGTACCTGGCATATATTCCCCTGTGAGGAGGGTCCTCCATGCGATAATGTGCCGCCGATAATTGCGGAGATATTCCTCAGAACACTCTGTCCATCCTGACGTTTGGCATCGTACTCATCAACAAGCTTCCATGCCTGTTTGACAATATATTTTTCGTAGTGTTTAATCTCTTCAACCGGTGTTCCGACCGGCATCTGCAGGGTGCACCTGGCAATATCACCCTCGAGATGCGGCATAAAACGGTATTTAACTATTCCGGACACGTACATTCCGGCCGTCACAATCGCTGCGGCGACGGAGACGGCAACCATCAGGTAGCGGTATTTTGTGGCAAGTTTCAACAGTGTAAAATAAGGTCCTTTTATAATGGAGTCAATTTTTCCCATGAGCATTAGCCGGAGTCTGGACTTTTCTTTTTCACTTTTTATTCTCAAAGCGCTCAAATGAGCGGGAAGTATGAAAAAGGCCTCTATGAGTGAAACTGTCAGGATGGCGATTATTACGGCGGGGATCATGTAAACAAATTTTCCCATTGTGCCCTTTACGAATAACAGAGGCATAAATGCCGCGATTGTGGTCAGGATGGAAAAGGTGACCGCCCCTGTTACTTCATGGGCGCCATCTATGGCAGCCCGGATGGGTGTCTTGCCCATAAGCCTGTGAGTGTAAATATTCTCACCGACAATGATGGCATCATCCACGACAATTCCTATGGCCATGATAAACGCAAAGAGAGACATCATATTTATAGACACATCTGTCACGGAGAGGAAACTCAATGCACCCAGAAAGGAAACGGGAATGCCCATGGAAACCCAGAATGCCAGGCGAAATTCTAAAAAGAGGGAAAGGATAATCAGTACGAGGATCAACCCCATGTAGGAGTTTTTCATTAGCAGGTGTAAACGTTCTTTGAAGATTTCCGACATGTCGAACCATGTCATCATTTTAACCCCTTCCGGGAGCAGGTGCTGCTTCTCAGCCACATACTGACTGACTGTCTTTGATATTTCCAGCGGTCCCTGGTCGCCTACACGGTAAACATTCAATATAACAGCGGGCTTGCCATCAAAAGTCGCGAAGGTATCCGTGTCTTTGAACCCGTCTTTTATCATGGCGATATCCCCAAGGCGAATTCTCGTTCCATCCGTCCGGGTCGAAACGATAATGCCGGCATATTCACGACCTGTATATTTTTTTGCCTTTCCGCGGAGCAGGATTTCACCACCCTGTGACTTGATAGTTCCCGCCGGGATGTCCTGAGATGCCTTTCGAATCGTGCTCGCGATTTGCTCCAGTGTCAGACCATAGCGCGTCAGTGTTTTTTCACTGATTTCGATGGAAATCTCGTAGGGACGGACACCAAAGAGCTCAACCTGTGAGATATCCGGAAAGGCAAGCAAATCTTCCCTTACCGCTTCAATGATTTCCCTCAGGCTTTTTTCCGGGATGTCGCCGTAAACGGCCACGGAAATGACCTGCATGCGACGGCTGATTTTTGAAACAACAGGTTTTTCAGCATCCCCGGGAAATGTTTCAATGCGGTCAACTTCGGATTTGATTTCCTGGAGTACGGCATCGACATCTTCTCCTTCAAGCAATTCAGCTACTACAGTGCCGGAACCTTCGGTGGCCGTTGAGGTAATTTCTTTTATCCCATCTACCGAGCTCAGTTTGTCTTCTATCTTAAGTATTATGCCTTCTTCAACATCTTCGGGTGTGGACCCCGGGTATGGAACGGTTACCTGTACCCTGTCCAGGGTGATATCAGGAAAGACTTCCCTTTTGATGTTCATTCCGAGAATCAGACCGCCAATAATAAACATAATCATGAGCAGGTTAGCAGCCACATGATTTTCAGCCATCCATGCAAGGGGCCCCTTATTCATGATCTGTCTCCCGGTATGTTGCATTCTCTTTCTCTAATGTACGCACTTTCATTCCTTCAACCGCTGCTGCGAGAGAGCTGGTGATTATTTCTTCGCCTTCATGCAGTCCCCTGGTCACCCACATCTCATTATCGTCTGACCATGCCCACTGAACCTGCCTGATATGCAATGTATTGTTTTTATCGACAGTCCATACTGTTTTGTTATCTCTCACGGCAGCAATGGGAATGGAAATTACATTCCGGATTGTCTTGCCGATAAAGGAAATGTCAACAAACATACCCAGCGCCAGATCGGGTCTCGATTTATTTTCGATTCTTTTGTACGGGTCTTTAATCACAGCGACTACCCGGACCATACGACCCGTAGGATTTACTTCTCCAAGACTGCGAGTTACAACCCCATCCCATGTGCAGGTATCGGATCCGACTTTCAGACTGATACGGGCCGGTGATCCCTTTCCGGTTTCACCTTTCCGGGGAATATTGAGCCAGGACAATCTGGACAGTTCGAGGGGAACCTCAACCTCAAGCGCATCTGTTTCGAAGAGGCTGCCCAGTGTTTCACCGGACCTGACATATTGACCCAGACCCACGGTTTCCGCTCTGATCATGCAATTAAAGGGGGTTGTCACCCTGGTTCTTTCCAGGTTTTTCATCGCCTGTTTCAGGGTTGCTTTTTTTGCTTCAGCGATTGCCTTTGCCCTTTCCAATTGGGGGCCATAGAGGACTAACGGGTTTGGAGGCAAAGTGCTGTTATTCCCACGTGCCTGCCACTTGTCCCATTGCAGGCGGGCCACGCGGGCGTCACTTTCAATTTTTGCCAGTTGGTACTCTGCATCCTTCAGCTCAGCCTTTATCTGTTTGACGGCTGTTTCATAATCAATCGTTTCAATTTTAAACAGGCAGTCTCCTTTCTGAAATACACTGCCTTCAACGAAACGGGGATTGACCCATACGATTTGACCGCTCACCTGAGGTACGATGTTTGCCACCCTCCTGGGGATTATGGTACCGTGTCCCTTTACGATTGCCGTTTTATTTTCTGCTTTGACGGTAATAGTTTCTACGAGGGCGCCGCTGCTTTTGAATTGTATTCTGGCAGGCGGTTTCCTGTGGGCTATCATTATTCCGACCACGGCGAGGCTGATCGCTATAATTAAGAAAAACAATCCGATTTGTATAATCTTTCGTTTCATATTTCGACCTTTTTCACGTTTTATTCTTTTTCCAGACGTTCTTTCACCATTTTTTCCGACCATTTCCCGCCAAGCACACGGGCCAGTTCTATGCGGTTGCTGATCAGTTCCCTTCGGGTTGAAACCAGTTCTGTCTGTGAGCGATAATATGCCTGCTGTGCTGTTAATAAGGGGAGATAATCCATTATGCCCTGAACATATTGTTCGCGTGTGATTTCAAGAAGACCGGCAGAGGCCAGAACTGAATCTTCTTCCAATTTCAGCCTTGTCTCCACTTTTTTGTTTTTGACCAGGGCATCCTCAACTTCTTTAAATGCCGTTAAGACATCGCTTTTGTACTTGTAGATCAATTCTTCATATTGTGCCCTTTTGCTGCGGATTTCAGCTTTGCGCCGTCCCCCGTCAATCAAGGGTTGAACCAGATCACCAACGAAATTCCATAACAAATTGTCCGGCTTGATAAGTTCGGCAACTCTTGTGGAACCATATCCGATCTTCGCTGAGAGATTGAAAGAGGGAAAACGGTCGGCAACGGCGGCGCCAAGGCGCGCATCGGTTGCTCTCAGCCGTGCCATGGATGCCTGTATATCCGGCCGATTCTTTAAAAGTGTTGACGGCATGTCCACTGGAAGGGGTAATGGCGCCTGTGGCAGAGTATCAACTTTCCCGCTGATATTGATTTCAGGATACCGGCCAAGCAGCAGAGAGAGAGCATATTCAGCCAGGATGAGGCTTTCCTGCAGTTGCGGCCTCTGGGTAAGAGTACTGGCCAGACTTTGTTCGGCCTGATACACATCCCGTATGGAATTCAGTCCCTGCAGATATCTGTTTTTCGTCACATCCAGTGATTGCTCATAACTTTCTATGGTCTGTGAGAGCAGTTTTATGAGATGCTTTATTTCTATTATTTTAAAGTACAGGTCGGCAACTTCTGCAGACAAGGAGATATAAAGCGTCCGGATATCAGATTCAGTAGCCAGTAATTCCCAGATTGAAGCCCTTTCCCGCTCTTTTAATTTTCCCCAGAGGTCCAGTTCAAAGCTTCCAGCGGCGGCGAGCTGGAATTTGTTATTTCTGGTAGGGCCTGTGGAACTCTTCACTGTGGGTGTTTGTTCTCTTCCACCGGAAAAACTGAGATTTATTAGGGGCTTGCGTCCAGCATCGACGACAATACATTCTGCTTCAAATCTCCGCCAGCGGGCAAATGCCTGCTCTATGTCCAGATTACTCTGAAACATTTCATCCATCAGATTGTTCAACTGCGGATCATTGAAATATTCCCACCATCTATCTACGGGAGGCGCAGTGTGCTCGAACTTGTTCTGAAAAGTATAGTCCGAACCGGGTAAATCTTTTTCAAGGGTAGATTTATGGACACTGCATCCGCAAAATATACCATTTAAGAGAAACAACAGGCAGGTGATAAATATTTGAAATGTGCCGGTGCTTTTCATATCCGTTTCCTTAAGGCGGCAAAACCGCAAGGACTGAGCAATTAGCAATGAAGGCTGATCCCTGATACCAACATCTACGCGAAAAACGCCTGTCTGCGTGCCTGCCTGTCTGCCGTGCAGGCGGCACAGGCAGGCGCAGACAGGCAACTCACAGGCAGGTAGTTGTTGAGTGAGGATAAAGACTCTAATATAACTGAGCGCCGTGTCCAAATTATTTTAAAATGTTGGCGCCGAAGTTGAAAAACTAATCTTTAGCAACCCTTATGTCAACCTAAATATAAACCACGGAGTTTCCGAGCCGGCAGAACATCTGGTAAAAATGAAATCGATTGACTTTCTTTTTTGCTTGAAAGATAATAATTTCCATGAGTGAGAATAAGGACAAGTCAAAGATTATTGATGTTTTTATCGATGTTGAAGCCCACAGGTTAACCGCTGATATTGTAAAGAAACATTCCACGAATCGAAACGATATAAGGGAAGTTGCATTAAAAGGACTGAACCTCGAATGGTGCAGGAATATTGTTGAACTTGGTTGTGGCTTTGGTTTTTTCACGGAGGCTCTGAAGGGAAAAGTCCATCCCGAAGCTGTTGTAACCGGGGTGGACGTTATCAGTGATTATAAGTCCCCGTTTCTTGAAGCTTGCAAAAAGGCGGGGGTAAAAGGTGTTTTCACATCTTCAGGCGCATCCGTTGTAAAAGATCTCGAAGAAAAATCGGTTGATCTTGTGATATGCAGTTATTCGTTGTACTTCTTTCCTGAGATCATACCTGACATATCAAGGATATTAAAGAAGAATGGCTTACTTGTTGCAACTGTTCATAACAAGGAGAATATGGGAGAACTTGTCCATGCTGCCAAAGATGTCCTTGCAGCTAATGGAATGTTACAAAAAAGCGTGAAACTTCCCATTGAAATTTTGATCAGCAGATTTTCTTCTGAAAGCGGTTATGAAACCTTATCATCCTGGTTTCAGGATATACGAACAAAAAACTATGTAAATACACTTATTTTCAAACCGGGGGATTTATATTTCCTGCTGGAGTACTTCAGCTTCAAACAGCCCCTTCTTCTTCTTTCCGGCACACATGCTGGATTGGGGCCGGCATTGAATCTGTTAAAAATACACCTTGAAAAACTGTTTACTCAAAGGCGGGGAAACTTTACCATTTCAAAGGATGATACGGTTTTTGTTTGTTCTAAACCTTTATACGGAAGAGGGACATAATGAAGAATAGAAAGAGAAAATTCTGTCCCTATTGCGGAAATAAGATAGCGCAACAATATGAGGAAGACATTCTCCGGGACTACTGCGGGGTCTGCAACATATTTTTTTATGATAATCCACTTCCTGTTGTTTCAACCATACTTGCAGAAGAGCGAAAGATTCTTCTCGTTAAAAGGGGTAATAAGCCTTACAAGGGGAAATGGTGTCCTCCCATGGGTTTTGCCGAAACCGATGAAAGTATTGAGGAAGCGGCATTAAGAGAACTCGAGGAGGAAACAGGAATAAAAGGGAAAATAACAAATCTTGTCGATGTAGATTCAGGCAATAATTATTTTTACGGGGATTTGATTTTCTTAACCTTCGAAGCTGTACAGATTGGTGGTAAGCTTTCACCCGGTAGTGACTCAGTTGCCGTAAAATATTTTCCCATAGAAAAGATTCCCCGTTTAGCATTCGATTCCAACATAAAGGCAATTAATACTTATAAAGAGAGCAAGTCTGATTACTGGGCAATTGTCGATTCTTTTTCGGCTGCCGTGAATGAAAGTCACGCCAGCAAAAAAAGGGATCTTATTTCTGACAGGCTTGTTGACATTATTCAAGAAAATGCGGTGGTAATTGTGCAAAACTGGCTTAAAGATATTGTTAAAAGCAGATCAACTCCCACGTATCGATCTTTTGACAGGAAAAAACTATCTGAAAGCACGTATAGCGTTTTGCTGCAATTTACTAAATGGGCGGGAGAATTTCATACGGATAAGGCTGCAAGGAGTATAAATGTGAGGAGTTACTTTATGAAATTCGGCAAAGAAAAGAGAAACGAAGGTTTTGAATTGCACGAGGTTTTCAGCGCTTTGAGCTTGACAAGGAAGTATATCTGGGAATTTGCGCTTTATCACGGTATCTCGTCGAAAAAACCTCTCGATATCTATATGGCCTTTGAATTTGACAGACGAATGATGATATTTTTTGATAGAGCAACATTTTATACAACATTGGGTTACATGGATCGAAAAAACTAAGGCGGCAAAGCCGGAAGGGCTGAGCAATGAGCAATGCAGATTGAGTGTTAAATGCTAAAAGGCCAGAAGAGGATTAAGGTTTGAGACTGACGCAGAAATTGGGCAAAGGGAGACGTTATGCAAGGATCCCCATTTGTCATGATGAATGATTGTGACCTTGATCTATTGCTGTTTTATATCGTTCATCCCGGGAGTAATCAGTCGGTTCCTTCAGCCATATTGATAATTTTCTGTTTAGTCTCTTGATTATCGAATGTTTTCCTGATGGCGGCTGACAGGGCATCATTAATTATTTCCTCAATCTTTTCTTCCGAGAAACGGAGATCTTCGATTGTAGGACTGCTCTCAACATTGACTTTAAACCGTGTTTTTGACTTCCGGACATCTGCAAAAACAACGGTGAGCTTGACGTTGGCAGTGTATTTTCTAACAGGCCATTTCTTGACGCAGTCAACTTTAAATTCATGAATATTTCCGCCTATCACTATATTTCCCCATTCTTTCTTAATCGTGTCATCCTGAAGATTCCATTCCGGTGTTTCTGTGGAAAGCTCATATCCTGTTTTACTGAGATAATCCTGAAAGGCATGTGTTACCGCATCGGAAGGCCTGCGGAATTTGGGCAAGATGAGAATTTCAGTGCCGTCGGGTTTTGTAACCTTACCAATCGTCGTTTTGTCATCCACTTGACGCAAATCGTTGAATTTCGAAACAGTAAAGACGAGTTCCCGGACCTTTTCATTCGATACCCGGACTGTATCCACAGGTTCATATTTTATATCGACACTGTAAAGACTTACTTCCGCACAGGAAGCAAGAAAAATTAAAAAACAGAAAGTGATCAGTAACAACGTAACCGTCAATAAGATGGAACACTTTTTTTCATAGCCGGATTTTACAGCGAGCTTTTTCATACTCAATTCCCCCTTCTGATTTTTAATAAGAAAACTAAGGAATCAAGAATAAATAAGTTATACAGATTGCGCCGGAATGTTGTTTGTCTCCAAGGCGTGTCGAGGCGCGCATAACGAGTTATGTAAGTTCTGACACAACACAGAAAACAAGCAAAAGGACAAGCAAGGTGTATGAGTTATTTATTCTTGCTGACTAACACGCAAAAAGCATAAAAGACAAGAGCGAAAAAAAACTTCTGAAATTCTCTCAGCTACCGGGTTTCGCAGAGCCGTCCGGCCTGAACTTAGGTAAAGTTACTAAATCCGTAACATCGTCAAAAAACACTTCCACCCGCATATCACACCGGATATCCTCATTTTTGCATTCCACCATATTACTTGTCATCAGAGGACCTTCATCCAATTTGACGGCTACCACATTATAAGGAATCTCATCAGAAAATGAAGGAAAATAGAGCTGATGGAAAAAAACCCATGACCATATTTTCCCCTTTCCGCTAAGCTTGATCCATTCGTGATTATGGGAGAGACATGCTGGACATACAGGGGTTGGGGGGAACCATATTTCTCCACAGTCAACACATTTTTGCATCCTCAGTTCGTGCTTTTTAAGAGCTGTCCAATAGGGCTTGTCGAAATCGTCCGGGGTCGGCAGTGGTTTAGTATATTGGGTCATCTCATGTTACCTCCTGAGAATATGTGATGAGCAAATAGGGGAACTGCAGATGTACTGTACTATCTCACAATCTTTCACTTGCCTGTCGCCACATTCGCCTCTTAACTGACGCACCGCCTCGGCGTGAAGCGCCCATCCCTGCATGTAGCTTTCCGAGCAGTGACCGCCACTGGTATTAACAGGGAGCTCCCCGCCAAGCTCAATTCTACCCCCTCTAATCCAGCGGCCGCTTTCCCCCTTGGGACAAAACCCATAGCCTTCCAGACTGAGCATAACTGTTGGAAGAAAATTATCATAGATTTGAGCGCAGTCAATTTCCCCGGGGCCAACACCTGCCATGGTGTAAACCTGATCAGCAACCAGTTTCATTGCGTTCCAGCCATAGTCTGGAGCGTGGTAGTACGGAGTGTGATTGGCTGCCTGACCCGTAGCCATGATATATACCGGCCGTTTTTTGCAGTCTTTTGCCCTTTCCGCGCTTGTGACGATAAGGCATACACCGCCATCGTTGATAAGGCAATAATCATAAATCCTGAGTGGGTAACAGATATATCTGGATTTCATGTATTGGTCCATTGTTAAAGGCGTGCGCATAACCGCATTAAGGTTCATCGAAGCAAACTTTCTCTGAGATATCGCCAACACTCCCAGATCCTCCGCGGTAGTGCCATACTCATGCATATGCCTCTGCCACATAAGGGCAAGGCTTGCCCCGGGAGAAGTCATACCAAAAGGGGAATTGTAACTATCGATCATCTGGGGCTCACTACCATAAGTTGCCCCGGCTGACCAGCCGTCATTTCCGTATATACAGGCCACAACATTTGCCATACCGGTATAGACGGCCATCGCCGCGTACTGAAGAGCAATGCCTGACATTCTGCCTTCTGCCTCAAGAACATTGGTCAGCCTTGGGTTTTTTATGCCTGCCATAACACACATCTTACTGTAAGATGGAATACGGCTCATTATTACGCCATCTATATCCTCTTTACGCAACCCGGAATCTTCGAGAGCGTTTTCAAAAGCCTCCAGACCAAGAGTGTAAGCATTTCTTCGCGGGTCCCGTTTTTTATATAGAGCCCCGAACGGAGTGTTCCCCACACCTGCTATTGCAGTTTTGTCTCTAATATCTCTCAGTTTCATTATCAGAGCCTCCTTCTCCCGTCATCAATACCCTGAATTCGTTATGCTTCAATTGCAGCAAAAAGCCCTGATTGATGGCCGTGTCCAAAAGCTTTTCTATTATTCCCGGCATCTTTTGTTTTGTCATTCTCCCCAAGTTGTCCTTTGTCTGTATGCATGCTCAGATTATGATTTCAATTAATTAAAACACATTCGTGAAAAGTCGAAAATGCCGTCATTGCTAGCGGAGCGAAGCAATCTCACATATTGTAACTACTTGTATTTATTAGATTGCTTCGTCACTACGCTCCTCGCAATGACTCGGTGGATGACTTTTTACAAATGCGTCAACTTTGGGAAGTGGTAAAATTTATTCTATTTCGTGTATGCCGTTATTATTTTTGTTATTATTTTTGTTGTAGATATTCCTTTCAGATGAGGCATAATAACTACACTGCCGCCCCATTCTTTTACCAATTTTCCACCTACAACATTTTCTTCGGTCCAGTCGCCTCCTTTGACAATGATATGGGGTTTGAGGCATTCAATCAGGCGAAGAGGTGTGTCATCATCGAAGATAGTCACATAATCTACAGCTTCGAGAGAAGCTACTACATAAGCTCTTTCATTTTGAGGGATGAGGGGTCGCTGTTTACCTTTGATCGATTGAACAGAGGCATCACTGTTGATTGCAAGAACCAGAATGTCACCCAGTTTTTTTGCCTCATTGAGATATCTTGCATGACCGGCATGAAGAATATCGAAGCAGCCATTGGTAAAAACAATTCTTTTCCCTTCTTTTTTCTGTTTTTCAATAGCTTTCTTCAGACGGTCTTTTGATAAGATTTTGTTCATGCAGGCTCTTTCATTTTTTGTAACCGTTCACGGGTTCAAGGTTCCATTCTTGTCCCCGGACTGCATTTGGGATGCGTATTTACGAGAAAAGCGTCAGCTTCGTCAGGCCTGAAACAAAATCTGGAGCCAAATTGGCAATTATTTGCGAAAATGAGCATTTTTGACGAGGGCTTCAGGTCTTTAATGCCGCCTTTGTCCTTAACGCTGAACCATGAACCTGTGAACGGTTACCATTTTTTAACGCACTGCCCTTGCAAGAGTTAGAACTGCCACTTCATCTGCCTTGTGTCTGATCAGCATCCGGGAACATTCACGTGCCGTGCTCCCTGTTGTAAAAACATCGTCTACCAATAATATTTTTTCTCCCTTGATTTTCTCCGGGGTTTTTACTTCAAAAGCGCCTTTTACGTTTGATTTTCTTTCATTTCTTTTTAGCGAAGTTTGTGATTTGGTATAAACATTTCTTTTTAGCGTTGTGAAATCGAGGGGTATTGAAAATCTCATGGCAATTTCTCTTGCCAGGATAAGAGATTGATTAAATCCTCGTTGGGCTAATTTTTTTCGATGTAAAGGAATTGGAATAATTAACGTGTAATCTCTGATATTGAGTGAATTGTACTCCGCCTGTGCCATAAGCTTTCCCAGAGTTTTACCTATTGTTATCTTTCCCTTGTATTTGAACAAGTGTATGGCTTTCAGCAATGCACCTTCGTATTTTCCCAAAGCCCTCGCTGTGGAAAAAAATGGTTTAGACAAAATACATTCTCCACAAAGGTGATCTTCATCTCCTGTACTCTGAAAGGGCAGCCCGCAACGTGTGCATTGTGGAGATCTAATGCAATTTATCCGGGAGCGGCACCCGGGACAGAAAGAATAATTTTCGTTTTCCATCAGGGGGGTTCCGCATATTAAACACCTTGGAGGAAATATAATATCGGTTAGACCAGCGATGATACTTTCAATATTACATGCCATTGTCGAGAGAGGTAATCTTTTCAACGCTTTCTTCTATAATCATACTTGGAGCATCTGACCATAATCTTTCAATATCATAAAATTCTCTTGTGGGCTCATAGAATATATGTATGATTACATCACCGTAATCCATGAGGATCCAATTTCCGGAGTTTTTGCCTTCAATTCCAAGAGGAAGTATGCCCGATTTTTTTAATGTTTCCTCGATAAATCCAGCAATTGCCTTGACCTGCCGATCGGAAGTTCCGCTGCATATGATAAAATAATCTGCAAAGGATGATAGTTCTTTAACTTTTAAGATAGTGAGGTTTTTTGCTTTTTTCCCCAGCGCTGCGTTTATGCACCGGAGAACAGTATTTCTTGTTTCTGGCTGGTTAATAACTAATATCACCTCCCTTGGTAGAATAAGGCTAACAGATTAAGGATTAGAGTCTTTAGCCTTTCTTTTCGAAAGGACTTTTCAGGATAATTGTTTCGTTCCTGCCTGCTCCCACAGAAATGAGTATGACTGGAACTCCGGCGAGTTCTTCGAGTCTTTGGATGTACCTTTTAGCGGCAACGGGTAACTCTTCGAAATTTTTCAATTTAGTGATATCATCTTTCCAGCCGTCAAACTCTTCGTAGATGGGCCGGCAATTTTTAAAGACCTTCAGATTGGAAGGAACATGTTCTGTAAATACTCCATCATCCGTCTTATACCCCGCACAGATTTTTAATCTGTCAATACCTGTCAGGACGTCGAGTTTGGTTATTGCAATTCCCGTAATACCCGAAACCCTGACAGATTGTTTTACAAGAACCATATCGAGCCATCCGCAACGGCGTTTTCTGCCCGTTGTAGCGCCAAATTCCTTCCCCACCTTTTGGATTCTTTCCCCTGTTTCATCTGTTAATTCCGTGATGAAGGGACCTTCTCCGACTCTTGTCGTGTAGGCTTTACAGATACCCACAACAGCATCCACTTTTGTGGGCCCAAAACCGGTTCCGCAGCAAGCGCTGCCGGATACTGTATTTGATGAGGTAACAAAGGGAAAAGTACCGTGGTCAATATCAAGGTGGCAACCCTGCGCGCCTTCAAAGAGGATGTTTTTCCCCTTCTTAAATTCTCTGTCGATAATAACCGAAGTGTTTGCCGCGTACTTTTTCAAGCGGTCGGCGTATTCATTGTACTCTTTGTATATAATCTCGCCATCCACTGGTTCTTCCTTGCAAAATTCTGTCAAATAGAAGTTTTTTTCTTCTAAGTTGTTTTTTAATTTTTCACGAAATATCTCGTCGTCGAGAAGATCACAAAGCCTGATACCTGCGCGGGAAATTTTGTCTTCATAGGCGGGGCCTATCCCGCGTCCGGTTGTTCCGATTTTGGCTTTTCCCTTTCTGTTTTCACGGGCGCTGTCCAGTCTTTGATGATAGGGCATAATAATATGTGCGTATTCACTTATGAACAGCTTAGTATCAGGCGGAAAGATCTGTCGTTCTTCGAGTTCATCAATTTCCTGCAAGAGGACTTTGGGATTAATAACCATTCCGTTTCCCAGGATGCATATTTTCCCGTTGTGGAGAATACCCGACGGTATCAAATGAACAATGGTTTGTTCTCCTTTAACCACCAGGGTGTGACCGGCATTATTTCCGCCCTGGAAGCGGGCAATGACGTCGGCCTCCCGGGCGTAAAGATCGACAATTTTGCCCTTACCTTCATCGCCCCACTGTGTTCCAATAACGATAACAGTTGCCATAATTTGTCTCCGGAAAAATTACATTTCAATTTGGGTAAGCGATATTACATTGGGAAGATTTCTGAGTTGCTTTAATACGGCTTCAGAGAGTAAACTGTCTGTGCTGAGCACTACAAGCGCTCTCCCTTCAACCAGTTGACGACTCAAGTGGAGCCGCGCAATGTTGATTTTGTTGTTTCCAAGAATCATTCCAATATTGCCAATAACGCCTGGTCTGTCATGATTATAGAGAACGAGCATATTGCCTTCCGGTATTAAGTCAAGGATGAATTTGTTAATCATAACAATTCTTGGATCCTGACGTCCAAAGATGGTTCCGGCGGCAAAACTTTCTCTCTCAGTAGTTTTTACCGTGAGAGAAATCATGCTCTTGTAATCCGTTCTCTCACTGCTCTTAGACTCGACAACCTTTATGCCCCGCTCTTTTGCTATGATCGGTGCATTAATGAAATTGACGCTTTCTTTCAAAATGGGTGTCAGAAGCCCTTTGAGAAGTGCTATTGTTATGGGTGCCACGTTGTAATCCAGAATTTCTCCGCTGTATTCAATGATAACTTCTTTTATGCCTCCACTGACAATCTGGGTTTGAAATTTACCAAGCTTTTCGGCCAGATTCAGATAAGGCTGTATCAGCGTCAGGATTTCAGCGCTGACCGGGGGGAAATTCACTGCGTTTTTAATGTCACCTTTAGTAAGGTAATCAATAATTTGTTGAGCGATGGCTATAGCTACATTCCTCTGGGCTTCATCAGTTGATGCGCCCAGGTGTGGGGTACAGATGACATTGTCCAGCGATAGCAGCTCGATATTACCGGGAGGTTCTTCTGTAAAAACGTCAAGCGCTGCGCCTCCGAGCTTTCCCGAGACAAGGGCATCATACAGGTCTGTTTCGTTAACGATTCCTCCTCTTGCGCAATTAATAATAAAAGCGCCATCTTTCATTTTTGCAATGGAATCAGAGTTGATCAGGTTTCTCGTTTCGTTAGTCAGGGGTGTATGAACCGTAATAAAATCGGATTTTCCCAGAATTTCATCAAGGGTGGTGAGCTTAACCCCCATCTTTTCCGCAGCTTCCGGGGATATGAATGGGTCATATGCGATAACATTCATTTTTAAGCCTAATGCCCTGTTGGAAACGATGGCGCCGACTCTTCCTATACCTATGACTCCGAGGGTTTTGTTATAAACTTCGGAGCCCATGAATTTCTTTTTTTCCCATTTGCCTGACTTCATGGATTGAGTGGCCTGGGGAATTTTTCTGGCCAGGGAAAGCATCATGGATACGGCATGTTCCGCCGTGGTAATTGTGTTGCCGCCGGGGGTGTTCATAACGACAATACCCCGTTTGCTTGCCGCTGCTATGTCAACGTTATCAAGTCCGATTCCTGCCCTTCCTATAACTTTAAGATTATTTGCTTTGGCAATGATATCGCTTACAACCTTTGTTGCGCTTCGTATGGCCAGTCCGTCATAATTGCCGATAATTCCTTTAAGCTCATCATGGGTGAGATTTGTCATAACATCCACCTCAATCCCCGAAGCCTTCTTAAACATTTCTATCCCCTCTTCAGCAAGGGTATCACTGACAAGAACTTTTTTCATGAACGATAATCCTCCAGATTATAAAATCCCCTATAATTTCCTTAACTTTTTTGAACATACCTTTTCCAGCCCGTCAATTGCCAGCTTTACATCTGATGCCTCAACCGTCGGCCCGCACCAGAGACGGAACCCGGGCGGCGCATCCTTGTAAGAACTTATATCGTGGGCGATATTCTTTTTACTCAAAGTGTCTGCAATATCTTTGATAAACGCAGTTTTATTTTTTTCCGGCATGATTTGAAACTTATCATCCGTGATCTTCAGGCAGACCGAAGTGTTTGAACGAATTTCCGCGGATTCGGCAAGAAAATCTATCCAATCCGTTCTACCGACCCAATCTTCGATTATATGCAGGTTAGCCAGGCTTCTTGCCATTAAACCGTCAAGGCCGATTTCTCCGGCCCATTTCAATGCATCGAGATAATCTTCGACACATAGCATGGACGGGGTGTTGATTGTACTGCCATTGAAAATAGCCTGATTCAGTTTGCCGCCTTTTTTGAGACGGAATATTTTTGGCATGGGCCAGGGCGGGTCGTATGATTCTATTCTTTCCACTGCGCGAGGACTTAGAATGAGTATCCCGTGGGCTGCCTCTCCACCGAGGCACTTCTGCCAGGAATATGTGAGGACATCAACCTTTGACCAGTCAACAGGCATAGCAAACACCGCGCTGGTTGCGTCACATATTGCCAGACCTTCTCTTGAGGGTGAAACCCAGTTCCAGTCCGGGATCTTAACGCCACTGCTGGTGCCGTTGGCAACAAATATAACGTCGTGAGACCAGTTAACCGCATTCAAATCGGGAATTTTCCCGTAATCTGCTCTGAGAATTGTCGGGTTAAGTTTTAATTCTTTTGAAACATCCGACGCCCACCCTTCACTGAAACTTTCCCAAACAAGCACAGTCACAGGTCTTAGCCCAAGAAGTGACCACATGGCCGACTCAAAAGCGCCCGTGTCAGACGCGGGCAGTATGCCCAGAAAATAATCTTCCGGGACTTCAAGCAACTTTTTACTTTTGTTGATTGCTCTGGCAAGCTTTTCCTCTCCCAGAAAACTGCGGTGAGAACGTCCAAGAGCAGCGTCTTTTAAAACGTTAAGTTCCCACCCTGGTCTTTTGCTGCACGGGCCTGAACTAAAATTTGGATTGTTCATTACTGTAAATCCTTTCATTGTTATTGCCACACTATAATGTTACGTAACCGTTCACGGGTTCAAGGGTCCAAGGTTCCATTCTTGTTCCCGGACTGCATTTGGGATGCGTATTTACGTGAAAAGCGTCAGCTCCGTCAGGCCTGAAACAAAATCTGGAGCCAAATTGGCAATTATTTGCGAAAATGA
>JAGGSD010000268.1 GCA_021159265.1 Syntrophobacterales bacterium
ATTTTTTGAGCATAACGCAGAGATTGGGCGAAAAGACCTTAAATCAACAGAGTCTGAAATATGCCAAAGTATAATGGATATTCTGGCAGGCGGCGCAGCCAGTATTTCTTTAAAGTATTCTGTGAATCGGGATTAATTTTATTTATAGGGGGATTTTTATCCCCCTATTTTTTTAACCGGGCTTTTCAGTAGATGAGTGTTACTGTAAAGACCTGAATTAAAGTGTATGTTATGGATAACCCATTCCTTTCTGATTATATTTCCGAAAAGAAAAAACGCGACATTCCTTACATCAATATTCTGCTTTTTATTGTTACTCTATTAAGCACACTGGTAGCCGGCGCTATGCAGCAAGGGGTAAATCCACTTGAGGAACCTGAATTAATATGGAAGGGCATTCCCTTTTCCTTTACATTGTTGTTAATACTGGGGACTCACGAATTTGGACACTATTTTTTATCCAGGAGACACAATATTGATGTGACACTTCCCTATTTTATTCCTGCGCCATCCTTAAT
Source organism: Syntrophobacterales bacterium (assembly GCA_021159265.1). GTDB lineage: Bacteria > Desulfobacterota > Syntrophia > Syntrophales > UBA6807 > UBA3084. The sequence continues at coordinate 519 of JAGGSD010000268.1, forward strand.
CGGGACCTTTGGAGCGGTTATAAAGATGAAATCTCCCATATTGGACAGGAGAACTCTTCTCGATATCGGGGCAGCAGGACCTCTCGCAGGAGTGGTTGTCGCCGTTCCAGTTCTTGTTATAGGACTTACCCTTTCTAAAGTTGTGCCTTATGCAGGTGAGAGCGGAATACGTCTTGGCAGTTGCATCCTCTTTGCTTTTCTCAATTGGGTTATTCATGGTTCTCTGCCGGAAAACTCGAGCCTTATTCTCCACCCCATGGCTTTTTCGGGGTGGATCGGACTTCTAGTCACTTCGTTAAATCTTCTTCCTGTAGGGCAACTCGATGGAGGACATGTAGCCTACTCAGTTTTTGGCGCCAGGCAAAATGTTATAGCAAAAGTAATAATGGTGGTTTTGCTTGTTCTGGGTCTTGTGAGTTGGAAGGGCTGGCTTGTGTGGTTTGTGCTTCTTTTATTTCTTGGTTTTCGTCATCCGCCGGTCGTTTACGATTGGATGCCTCTTGATAGAAAGAGAAAAATTGTGGGGTGGATAACACTTATCGTATTTGTTATTACTTTTATGCCTGCGCCATTTTAAGAAATCGTAACCATTCACAAGTTCATGGTTCAACGTCCAGGGTTAAGGACAAAGGCAGCATTAAAAACCTGAAGTCCTCGTCAGAAATGCTCATTTTCGCAAATAATTGCAGATTTGGTTCCAGATTTTGTTTCTGGCCTGACGAAGCTGACGCTTTTCTCGTAAATACACATCCCAAATGCAGTCCGGGGACAAGAATGGAACCTTGAACCCGTGAACGGTTACAAGAAATCAATCCTTGACAGCCCCGTAAGAACCAGCCATTCTATGACAAAATGATCTGCTTCAGGCGAACGCTCAGTCGAACGGCAAAATAATTAAAAACGATCACGAAACCACGGAGAAATAGTTCGGCAAGCTCACTACAAGTCATTCTGAGCATTCGATGGTTCCCAGGGAACTTTGAACCTGAGTAGTTATGTATTATTGACGGTTTCGCAAAAAGTTACAGAAACACTTTCTTGTCATTCTGAGCGATAGCGAAGAATCTGATATCATCGGGATTCTTCGTCGCTCCGCTCCTCAGAATGACACGGCGTGGACTTTTTACAAGCGCATCATTATCAGCATGTAATAATTTTATTGGTGAGGATAAGGTAAAATGCCGGATCAGAAATATCTCTACATCAAAACTTTCGGGTGTCAGATGAATGTACATGATTCTGAGCAGATCGAAGGATTGCTTAATAAGGAAGGATATCAAAAAACAGACGATGAAAAAAGAGCCGATCTTGTAGTTATTAATACCTGCAGTATAAGGGAGAAGGCGGAACAAAAAGCGTACAGCATGCTGGGAAGGTTCAGACGTTTAAAGGAGCTGAACCCTGAATTGATAATCGGGGTAGGGGGGTGTCTTGCTCAGCAGTTGGGCCGTAGATTGTTTAAAAAAGCTCCCTACCTTGATCTGGTCTTCGGAACCCATAATATACATCTTCTTCCCGGGATGATACAACAGATCAAAAGTGGTAAAACCCGGGTTGTAGAAACGTCGTTTCACGAATCTGTAAAGTCCCTGGGTATCAGAACACTGCCTGGTAATGGTTGTGTCAGCTCTTATGTAACCATTATGCAGGGTTGTAACAATTTCTGCTCTTACTGTGTTGTCCCCTACCTGAGGGGAAGGGAAGAGAGCAGGGAAAGCAATGATATTATCGACGAGATCAAATTTCTTGCAGATCACGGTGTAAAGGAAGTAACTCTTCTTGGCCAAAATGTGAACTCGTATGGGAAAACTTTACCCAATGGCTCAACATTTCCCACGTTATTAAAGAGGATAAGTCATATAAAAGGAATAGAGCGAATTCGATTCACTACTTCACACCCAAAAGATTTGTCCGATGATCTTATCATGTGTTATGACACAATAAATAAATTGTGCAAGCATATTCATCTTCCTGTTCAATCGGGATCCGATTACATTTTAAAGAGGATGAACAGGCGTTATACATCTGAAGATTATATTAAAAAGGTTAAAAAACTGAGAGAAATATGCCCGGATGTAAGTATTACGTCCGATATCATTGTGGGATTTCCCGGTGAATCGGACAATGATTTTCAAAAAACTATTGACCTTATGGAAAAAGTAAGATTTGATAATACTTTTTCATTTAAGTTTTCACTTCGGGAAGGGACCACAGCAGAAAAATTGGATGGTAATATAGAAGACGGTATAAAGAGCAAAAGACTTTCTATCTTGCAATCGCTCCAGGAAAAACATAGTATGGAAATTAATAAGAATCTGGAAGGAAGCGTGGCAAACGTTCTTGTGGAAGGGTTTAGTAAAAATGATCGAGCCGATATTACTGGAAGAACGTCAACCAACAAGATTGTCAATTTTACTGGTGATATCAGCACAGTCGGTAAGATTGTGCCAGTAAAAATAATTAAAGCTTATGCACATTCCCTGAGGGGCGAAATGATTTTAAAAGAGAGGAATTGACAATGTTAATTGAAATGAAGGTGTTTGGTCTGGCCATTGATCCAATAACCAGTACTCCTATCGTAATCTTGAAAGATCTGGAAGAAAAGAGGGTTATTCCCATATGGATAGGTTTATTTGAAGCCAGCGCCATAGCAACCGAATTAGAAAAGGTTAGCTTCTCAAGACCGATGACACATGACCTTGTGACGGAAATGCTGAATGTTCTGGGGGTTAAGGTTCAAAAAATTGTAATTAATGATCTTAAAGATAATACGTTTTTTTCAGTCATACACTTAATGAAAAATGGCGAAGATATTATGGTTGATTCTCGTCCCAGTGATGCAATCGCCATTGCTCTGAGAGCCGGAGCTCATATATTAGTGGACGAAAAGGTTATAAAAAAATCGATGAATATGGATTTTGGAAAGAAGACGTCGGATCTTAGCACGTATTCAGGGGAGAAATTGAAGGAATTTTTAGAGAATCTTTCTCCTGAAGACTTTGGTAAGTATAAGATGTAAGTGGAGATGCCAGAACCTTTATTCTGACCAACTGCGTTTTTTGTGCAGATCTTAGTGTCAGGGGTCAGGAATCGCAAATGAACATCGAACACCCAACTTCGAATGTTGAATGGTGAAAATGAAGTGTCCTGGTATCGGATGCCTTTTTGTTGTTAGCTACCACGAAGGACACGAAGAGCACAAAGAAACTTTTTTTATCTTCTTGCTCTTTGTGGTAAAAAAGTATCTTGTTCGGTTACGGTTTTGCCGCATTAGTTCCGTAGTTCCTTAGTAGTAGAGTTCTTGCCTGCTTGTGCGTTGCCTGTCTGCGTGCGGACACGCACAGGCAGGCACGCAGACAGGCAAAAATGGCAAAAGAATTTAACCAGGTGGGAGGGGGTAAGGAGTAAAAAATAATCCTCTAATCCTTTCCCGATTTGCGAATTTTGATTTCCGGTTTATCCGGGTTAAGATTAATATCTTAAATACTGATGCTTGATGGGGTTTTCTCATGAAGGAAGAAACTCGACGACTTTATCTGAAGACAGGTGATCATGTAATTCACCTTCGATATCCGGAGTGGGGTTTTGGTGTAGTTGTCGAGGAACGGAATTCCAACATATTGGGTGGGATGTCATATGTAAGGATAGGCTTCAGAGATGGTAACACAAGGGTATTTGACAATAATTTTGCCAATTCATGTTGTTGTTACCATGCGGGAATAAGGAGATGTTCTGATTAGTCTGACTCACTGTATGTTTTAATCTAAGGCGGCCAACCTTGAACCTTTGAACTGTGAACGGTTACTGGATTCTTTTGCCGTTCGACTGAGCTCACACCGAAGCCAATTTTGCGCGAATTTTACAATTAAGGGACTAATAAAAAAGGATAGTCAGGTGGAAAATGCTACCAGGGATTTTGGCGCTTACATTGAGATCGAAAGAAATCTTTCGCCACATACAAAAAGGAATTATCTGAGTGACTTAAGGCAATTTCAGAATTTTCTTTTGGAAAATAATATCTCTGCAAGGGGAAGAGATAATGATCAGGTTATTAATATAGATCAAACGACAATAAGGGCATTCCTCGCTTTTCTTTATCGAAAGAAGATAAAGAAAGTTACTATTTCAAGGAAGATTTCAAGCCTCAGGGCTTTTTTTAAATACTTGCTTCGCGAGGGGAGAGTAAAAAATAATCCGGCTGAAGTGATTCACACCACAAAAGTTGACAAATACCTGCCCACATTTTTATCTGTAGATGAAGCTTTCTCTCTTACAGGAGCCGAATTTAAAGATGATGTTTTCGGATTGAGGGATAAGGCGATCATTGAACTGCTTTACTCTTCCGGTATTCGAGTCAGTGAACTTACGGGTCTTAACGTTGATGATATTGATTGGAACTCCAGCCTGGTCAAAATACGAGGTAAGGGTAAAAAAGAGAGAATCATTCCTGTCGGTGGGCCGGCGCTGAAAGCTTTGAAAAACTATGTTCGGAAAAGAGACGAACTGTTGAAAAAGAACTTGACTAATGATATTAATCCACCTTTTTTTCTTAATAAATCTGGCACAAGAATAACCACGAGAAGTGTGGGGAGGTTACTTGATAAGTATGTTCTTCTAAGCGGCATAAATAAAAAAATTGGTCCTCATGTTCTCAGGCATACTTTTGCCACTCACTTACTGGATGGAGGCGCTGACCTCAGAATCATTCAGGAATTACTTGGTCATGAAAGTCTTTCCACTACACAGAAATATACATCCACGAGTATGAGCAGGTTGATGGAAGTATATGATAAAGCGCACCCGAAAGCAAAAAGGAGGAGCAGCTAATATATTATGAAGATAAAGGGAACGACTATACTGTCTGTAAGGCATAAAGGAAAGGTTACGGTAGGCGGGGATGGTCAGGTAACACTGGACGTTACCATATTGAAGCACGGTGCCCGGAAGATCCGTAGATTATACCACAATAAAGTGATAGTCGGATTTGCCGGGGCAACCGCTGATGCATTTACACTCTTTGAAAGATTTGACCAGAAGCTGGAGCAATACAATGGTAATCTCTTGAGGGCTGCTGTTGAATTGGCTAAAGACTGGCGAACTGACAGGGTTTTGAGACATTTGGAAGCGCTGATGATTGCTGTCAGCATGGATAAATCTCTAATTATTTCCGGCACCGGAGACGTAATTGAATCTGATGATGCAGTTATGGCCGTTGGTTCGGGAGGACCATATGCACTGGCAGCCGCCCGGGCTTTTATAAAATGTTCCGATCTGGATGCATCAGAAATCACCAGAGAAGCAATAAAAATTGCATCTGACATTTGCATCTATACAAATGACAAGATAGTTATTGAAGAACTTGACACAACTGTTGAAGAAAAAGTTGGTAATAAAAAGATAATCAAGAAAAAGCATTAGTAAATACTCAGGTTCAAAGACACAGAGGCACAAAGCTTATTTGGTTTGCTATATTATTAACAAAATGCAAAAGATCTCTGTCCAATGATACGCTTGACGGCTCGACTGAGGTTGTCGAAGTCTGCGCTCAGCCAAACCGTGTCTTTGCCTCTCTGTGCCTACTTGAATGGTTACGTTTGTTTTTAAATTTAATGTGTAAGAAACGAGGATCTTATGTCGTCTAAGAATTTAACACCAAGAGAGATAGTATCTGAATTAGATAAATATATTATTGGGCAGGATGAAGCAAAAAGGGCTGTTGCCATCGCGCTTCGAAACAGATGGAGACGCCAGAACATTTCCGAAGAGCTAAGAGAAGAAATAGCTCCTAAAAATATCATCATGATAGGGCCTACAGGAGTTGGTAAGACGGAAATTGCCCGCAGGTTGGCGAAACTCGACAATTCTCCTTTTTTGAAGATAGAAGCCTCCAAATTTACAGAGGTTGGATATGTCGGGAGAGATGTGGAATCGATGATCAGGGACCTAGTGGAACTGTCTGTAAACATGGTGAAATCAGAAGAGCAGAAAAATGTTAAAACTAAAGCAATGAAAATTGCCGAAGAAAGAATTCTGGATGTCTTGCTGCCCGTAAAACAGAAAGAAGAAAAACCGGAAGAACAGCCTGAGGAGGGGGTTATAGAACTGTCTCATGATGAGCAAATTGTTTCTCACAATAATACCCGTGAAAAACTTCGGCGCCTCCTTAGAGACGGAAAACTGGATGAGAGGGTTATAGACTTGGAAGTAACCGAAAGTCACGGTGGCCCGATGATAGAGATTTTTTCTTCAGCGGGCGTTGAAGACATGGGTCTGAATATCAAAGAAATGTTTGGAAATATGTTTCCAAAAAAAACGAAAAAAAGAAAGACTAAAGTTTCTGAAGCTGTCGAGATTCTAACTGAAGAAGAAGCGCAGCGGCTGGTTGATATGGATAAGGTTATAAGAACGGCAATAGAGAGGGTCGAACAATCGGGCATCATTTTTTTAGATGAAGTTGATAAGATTGTAAGCAGCGATTCTTCTCACGGTCCGGATGTGTCGAGGGAAGGCGTTCAGAGAGATCTTCTGCCCATTGTCGAAGGTTCCACGGTGAATACCAGATATGGAATGGTTAAAACGGATCATATTCTGTTTATCGCTGCGGGCGCTTTTAGTTTTACGAAACCTTCTGATCTTATTCCCGAAATGCAGGGGAGATTTCCCATCAGGGTGGAATTGGATGCTCTTAGTAAAGAAGATTTCATACGAATACTTACAGAACCATATAATGCTCTGGTAAAACAGTATAAAGAGATGCTGGCCACTGAGGACTTAGAGATTATCTTTAAGGACGATGCAATAGCTGAGATTGCCGAGGTTGCGGCTTTAGTGAATGAAAGGACAGAGAATATAGGAGCCAGAAGGCTTTATACCATTATGGAAACATTTCTCGAAGAGATTTCCTTTGATGCACCCGATATGAATGAAAAAAAAGTGGTCATTGATGCGAAATACGTGGAGGAAAAGCTGGAAGACATTGTGGAAGACGAAGATTTAAGCAGGTATGTTTTATAAGAGTAAAAGAATAAGGTGAATACAATTTTGAATTTTAAATTCTTAATTTTGAATTAAGGTGCAAGGACAATGCAATTTTGAATGGGTGCATGGACGGTTCGGCGGAGTTCACCAAAGACAAATTTATTTATTCGGGTGTTAGTGGTACAAAGGGGACATGGCTCCTGCCAATTGCGGAATTTGTCTGTGTCTGATACGCGCTGAGAGCTATAAGGTTTTGATGTGAGACACGAAATGATTGGGGAATCATAAAGTGAATGGGGGTAAATTGAGGAAATCAATGGAGAGGGCGGACATTCTTTTGGAAGCCCTTCCTTACATACGGAGGTTTTACAACAAGACCATTGTTATAAAATACGGTGGTCACGCCATGGTGGATGAAAATCTGAAGAAAATGTTTGCCATGGATGTTGTTATGATGAAATATGTTGGGATTAACCCTGTTATAGTCCATGGCGGAGGCCCCCAGATTGGAAGTCTCTTAAAAGAACTGGGCAAAGAGTCTAAATTTGCTCATGGCATGAGAGTTACGGATAAAGAAACCATGAGTATTGTGGAAATGGTTCTTGCCGGCAGTGTTAACAAAGAAATTGTGGGTCTGATTAATCACCACGGTGGTAAGGCGGTTGGTATTACCGGGAAGGACGGCAATCTTATCCGTGCAGAGAAATATTTTTTAGATGACGATAAAGCCAGAAATACACCTCCTGAGATTATGGACCTTGGCCTCGTGGGCAAAGTTAAAAAACTTAATACGGATCTTATCACGGCGCTTGCAACGGATGGTTATATCCCTGTCATAGCTCCCATCGGTGTTGGGGATGATGGTGAAACATATAATATTAATGCGGATATCGTTGCCGGTGAGATAGCAGCAGCCCTGCTTGCGGAAAAACTTGTGTTGCTGACTGACGTGGAAGGTGTTCTGGATGCAGAAGGCCAACTGATAAATACTATGGGCGAAAAGGAAGCGAACAGGTTAATTGAAACTGGTACTATAGAAGGTGGTATGTACCCAAAGGTAAAGTGCTGCATGAAAGCGTTGAGAGGTGGCACACAAAAGGCCCACATAATTGATGGTCGTCTGAACCATGCCATACTCTTGGAGATACTTACGGACAGTGGGATTGGTACGGAGATAGTGAGCGTTTCAGATTGATCTGGATACTGGATAAGGAAGAATAATATGACCACAAAAGAACTCATTTTATTTTCTGATAAATACATTATGAAGACTTACAATCGTTTTCCCATTGTTCTGGTGAAGGGCAGCGGGGTGAAAGTCTGGGATTCCGATGGAAAAGAATATCTCGATTTTGTAGCCGGAATCGCTGTATGCAGTCTCGGTCATTCGCATCCAAAGGTGGTGAAAGCGATTAAAAAACAGGTGGAAGCGCTTACCCATGTTTCCAACCTGTATTATATTGAACCGCAGATTCACCTCGCGAAACTACTGGTAGAGAATTCTTTCGCCGATAAGGCCTTTTTCTGTAACAGCGGGGCTGAAGCCAATGAGGCAGCTATTAAACTTGCCCGAAAATATGCCTATGAACACATGAATGGTAATAAATATGAAATTATAACCATGGAAAATTCTTTCCACGGACGTACATTGGCCACCGTTACGGCGACAGGACAGAAAAAGTTTCATACTGGTTTTGATCCCCTTCCCGAGGGCTTTAGGTATGTTCCATTTGACGATATACCAGCCGTTAAAAACGCTATAACCGAAAAGACATGCGCCGTAATGGTAGAACCGATTCAGGGAGAAGGGGGAGTACAAATTCCCGTTCATGACTATCTTCAGCGCCTGAGAAAACTCTGTGACGATAAGGGAATTCTTTTGATTCTTGATGAAATTCAAGTAGGTATGGGACGTACGGGAAATCTCTTTGCGTATGAAGAAAGTGGCATAAGACCTGACATGATGACCCTGGCGAAAGCCTTGGGAAACGGGTTTCCTGTTGGCGCCCTGCTAACAACAGATAAAATTGCCTCGTCCTTTGTACCGGGAAGTCATGCTTCAACATTTGGTGGAAACCCTCTCGGAATGGCAGCGGGAGTTGCCGTAATGGATTCATTGTTACAGGACGGGATTCTTGAAAACTGTCGTGAAACGGGATTTTATTTTCTTGAAAAACTCAAAGAGTTTAAGAAAAAACATCCGGTAATAAATGAGGTGCGGGGAAGGGGTTTAATTTTAGGCGTGGAGCTTTCCATACCCGGAGATGATATCGTAAAGAAGGCCATGGGAAAAGGAGTGTTAATAAACTGCACCAATGGTAATATTCTAAGATTCGTTCCCCCATTGATAATTAATAAAAAAGATGTCGATCACGTGATTGATATATTGAATGAGGTGATTGTTCCCTGATGAATAAAGACCTTTTATCGCTTTATGATTTAAATCGTAACGATTTTGACGAGATCTTCCGTAGATCGAAAAAGTTAAAGGAAATGAGCAAGGGTAGAATATCATATACTCCGTTGAAGGGGAAAACCCTGGGAATGATATTTGATAAATCGTCAACCAGAACAAGATTGTCTTTCGAAGTGGGGATTTATCAGCTTGGTGGAATTGCAACCTTCCTCACACGACGTGATATTCAACTTGGCCGGGGGGAGACCGTTGCCGATACGGCCAGGGTCATGTCCAGGTATCTGGATGGTATTATAATCAGAACCTTTGCGCAGGAGCTGGTCGATGAGCTTGCAAAATGGGCGACCATACCGATAATCAACGGTTTAACCGATTTATTGCATCCCTGTCAGATATTGGCCGATATTTTTACGATTATTGAGAAAAAGGGAGGATATGAAGATATGAAAATAGCCTATATAGGTGATGGAAATAATGTTGCCAATTCCTGGGTTAATGCAGCGGCTAAAATTCCCCTTTCTCTAACATTAGCCTGTCCTGCCGGATATGAGCCCGATGAATTTATCCTGCAAAGGGGCATAAAAGAATCTGAGGGGAATCTGGCATTGTTCCACTCTCCTGCTGAAGCGGTTGCCGATGCAGATGTTATATATACGGATGTATGGGCGAGTATGGGACAGGAGGATGAGCAGAAAAAGAGATCAGTCGTATTCCAGGATTATCAGGTGAATGAAGAATTAATCAGTTATGCTAAAGAAGATGTTATAATTATGCATTGTCTGCCGGCTCATAGAGGAGAAGAGATAACCGATGAAGTTATAGAAGGACCTCACTCCGTGGTTCTGGATCAAGCGGAAAATCGTCTCCATGTTCAAAAGGCGATTATGGAGATTCTTATGGGAGGAGAAGAAAGCAGGAATGACTAATGTAAAAAAAGTTGTTTTAGCTTATTCCGGAGGGTTGGATACTTCGGTTATTGTGCGGTGGTTAATTGAGACTTATGGTTGTGAGGTGATTGCCTTTGTGGCAGACGTTGGGCAGAAAGAAGAACTGGAGGGTTTAGAGGAAAAAGCGATTAATACAGGAGCAGGCAAGATATATATTGAAGATCTTCAGGAAGAGTTTGTTAAGGACTTTGTTTTTCCTGCCCTGAGGGCGAATGCCGTTTACGAGGGAAGATATCTTTTGGGAACTTCACTGGCCAGACCGCTCATAGCAAAAAAGCAGATTGAAATTGCGAGAAAAGAAGGGGCCGATGCAGTCTGTCATGGCGCCACGGGAAAAGGAAATGATCAGGTAAGGTTTGAAATGACTTATATGGCCCTTGAACCCGATATCAAAATTATATCTCCGTGGAAAGATGATCGCTGGACCTTAAATTCACGGGAAGCAATGATTGATTACGCGGAAAAATATGATATTCCCATAACAATAACAAAGAAAAAACCCTATAGCGAGGACAGAAACCTGCTTCATATTTCTCATGAAGGCGGGATTCTGGAAGACACGTGGGTCGAAGCGCCTGAGGAGATATTTGTTATGACTGTCTCACCCGAGAATGCGCCAGATGTCGCGACCTATGTGGAAATAGATTTCGAAAAGGGAAATCCTGTGGCAGTCGATGGAAAGAAAATACATCCGGCGATGCTTCTGGATCAGATGAATGATCTTGCGGGAGCAAATGGCGTTGGCAGGATCGATATGGTTGAGAACAGATTTGTGGGAATGAAATCAAGAGGAGTTTACGAAACTCCCGGCGGAACAGTTCTCTGGACAGCACACCGGGCGCTGGAATCAATAACTATGGACAGAGAGGTAATGTTCATGAGAGATTCCCTTATTCCCAAATATGCCCAGCTCGTTTACAATGGATTCTGGTATTCTCCGGAAATGGAAATTATGCAAAAGATGATTGATGAGACCCAGAAAAATGTAACCGGAACTGTGCGAATGAAATTATACAAGGGAAACTGTATTGTAGTGGGGAGAAAATCTCCTCATTCTCTGTACAGTGAAGATTTTGCGACTTTTAACAGTGATGAAGTGTACAATCAAAAAGATGCTATAGGGTTTATAAGGCTGAATGCTCTCAGGATGAGAATCCGGGCAATGCTCAATAAATAATTAAAAATTAAGAATGATGCCTTCGTAAAAAGTCCACGTAGTGTCATTCTGAGGAGCGGAGCGACGAAGAATCTCAATGATATTAGATTCTTCGCTATCGCTCAGAATGACAAAAGAGTGTTTTTCAGACTTTTTCGAGTGCATCAGGAATTGAGAATTAAAAATTAAAATCTATGACAACACACAAAAAACCATGGGGCGGGCGTTTTAAAGATTCTACCGACAGACAGGTAGAAGCGTTCACCGCCTCTATCAATTTTGATAAACGTCTCTATCGATACGATATCGAAGGGAGTATCGCCCATTGTAAAATGCTTGCCAGACAGGGAATTATTTCTTCAGGCGAAGGAAAAAGCATTATATCGGGTCTTAAGGATATCCTCGAAGATATGGAAACGGGAAATTTTTCTTACCCCGTTGAGCTTGAAGATATTCATATGGCCATTGAAAAATCTCTCATAGATCGTATCGGAGAAGCGGGGGGGAAGCTTCATACAGGGAGAAGCAGAAACGATCAGGTATCCCTTGATATACGTCTCTACCTGAGAAATGAAGTGAAAATTATAATAGATCTTGTTGATATACTTAAAGGCTGTCTTGTTGAGCTGGCGAAGAATGAAATTGATACTATAATGCCCGGATATACCCACCTGCAGAAGGCACAGCCTGTACTCCTGTCCCATTATCTTCTTGCGTACAGGGAGATGCTAACCAGGGATGAAGATCGACTGAAGGAGTGCTATGAAAGAATCAATATCATGCCGTTAGGTTCTGCGGCTCTTGCAGGCACGAGCCTTCCGATTGACAGGGAATATGTTGCCGGAGCTCTCGATTTTCCGGAGATCACGAAGAACAGTATGGATGCTGTTTCGGATCGGGATTTTATTGCCGAGTTTATTTTCGATGCAAGCCTGTTGATGATGCATATGAGCCGCTTCTGTGAAGATCTTATTATCTGGTCAAGTGAAGAGTTTGATTTTGTAAAAATATCCGATTCCTTTACAACCGGCAGCAGCATTATGCCACAGAAAAAGAATCCCGATGTGCCCGAATTAATCAGGGGGAAAACAGGGCGTATCTATGGCAATCTGGTTGCCATTCTGACCGTTATGAAAGGTCTTCCCATGACGTATGACAGGGACCTTCAGGAGGACAAAGAACCACTTTTCGATACGGTTGACACACTGAAGGGATGTCTTCATATCTTGGCGGCAATGACAAAAAACCTGACATTTAACAGGGAAAAGATGTTAAAAGAGGCGGCGAAGGGATTTTCCACAGCCACCGATATAGCCGAATATCTGGTGATAAAAGGTGTTCCTTTCAGAGATGCTCATGAGATAGCGGGGCGTATCGTTGCATACTGTATTGAGAAGGGTATTGATTTGCAATCCCTTACTATGGAGGAATTCGGGTCCTTTTACGGGGGATTCGACAATCTTGTTTACAATTTTGTGAGTGTAGAAAATTCTGTTAATGCCAGAAATGTTCCCGGTGGAACATCGAAAGAAATAGTCTTGAAAAGGATCGAAGAGATTGAAAAAGAGATGCAAGAGAAATAATATTTTACATATTATTTTATTAATGACTGTGGTATTTTTCCTGACGGTTTTTTGTCTGAGTTGCGGGAAAAAGGCAGATCCCCGCTGGCCTCACATTAGTTGCTCTGCAGCAGTTTCAGATTTGAGCGCATTTTCTGATGATCACGGGGTGAAACTCAGATGGAGCATCCCGGGAAAAGACACAAATATCGGCCACATCAGCATATTCAGGAACGAATTGGATATAGATGGCGGCGGCTGTCCCGGTTGCCCCCGTAAATATTCTCTGATAGCAAAACTGTCCCCAGGTGATCCGAAACTGATGCGGGAAGGGGAGAATAGAATTATGTATTACGATACCGATGTAAAGAGTGGCAATCTCTATTCCTACAAGGTTTTGATATGTAATTTGTCGGGAGCCTGCAGTGCGGAGTCAAATGTCGCAGAGATAAATTTTCCATAGTGGTGGAACGGTTTCAAGTTTCAAGTTTTGAGTTATGAATTACTTTCATTATGTAGAAAATGAGCTGTGGTGCGAAGAAGTTCCTGTTACTAATATTGCGGAAGAAGTGGGAACGCCATTCTATTTATACAGCCATAGAACTCTTGATCGCCACTTTAATGTTTTCGATGAAGCGTTTGCAGATGTTCCACATATTATCTGTTTTTCATCCAAGGCAAATTCAAATATAGCTATTTTAAGAGTAATTATCAAAAAAGGCGGGGGAATGGACATTGTCTCCGGCGGCGAGCTGTATCGGGCGCTTCTGGCTGGTGTGGATCCGAAAAAAGTAGTTTATTCAGGTGTCGGAAAGAGAGAAGATGAGATACGATTTGCTATTGAAAATGAAATATTGATGTTTAATGTCGAATCTTCTCAGGAACTTGAAATCATTAATTTCTGTGCAGGAAAGATGAACAAGAGAGCCCGGATATCCCTGCGTGTAAACCCTGATGTGGATTCAAAAACACATTCCTATATATCTACGGGCCTCAAGGAGAATAAATTTGGTATAAATATTCATAACGCTTTTGGTGAATACCAACAGGCAAAGAAACTTAAGCATATAGATATTATAGGCGTAGATTGTCACATAGGCTCTCAGATTACCGAAGTTTCTCCCTTCCTGGATGCCCTGGGCAGATTGACAAATTTGATAAATCTTCTAAGAGAGGATGATATTGACATCCAGTATCTTGATCTTGGAGGTGGCCTTGGCATTACCTATGATGAAGAGATCCCTCCCCATCCCACTGAATATGCGGAAGCTGTTATCAGCAGGGCGAAGGGTATTAATTGTACGTTCATATTTGAACCCGGAAGGGTAATTATGGGAAATGCGGGAATTCTGGTTTCTAGAGTTCTTTATACAAAAAGCAACAATCACAAGAATTTTGTTATTGCCGATGCGGGTATGAATGATTTGATAAGACCCAGCCTGTATAATTCATACCACCAGATTCAGGCTGTCATTCAGAAAGATAGAGGACTTTTTTCTGCAGACGTTGTCGGCCCTATTTGTGAGTCCGGAGATTTTCTTGCGAAGAACAGAGTGGTTCCGAGATTTGAGAGGGGAGATCTTCTTGCAATAATGAGTGCGGGTGCATATAGTTTTTCCATGTCTTCGAATTATAATTCAAGGCCGAGGGTAGCAGAAGTTCTTGTTAAAGATGATCAATACTATGTGATCAAAAGAAGAGAAACATATGAAGATATAGTGAGAGGGGAGGATATACCGGGATTTCTGCAGGAATAGACATAATGTGTCCAGATTATTTCTTATCCGTCCGGATCAAAATATCTAAAAAAGCAAAGGGGAAAGGAGGAAAAAATGTTTAGAGGAGCTATCGTAGCGATTGTTACACCTTTCAGGAATGGAGAGGTGGACGAGGAGGCATTGAGGGACCTTATCGAGTTCCAGATTGAGTCGGGAACCGATGGAATCGTTCCCTGTGGAACGACGGGTGAGTCGGCGACTTTATCCCATGAGGAACATGATCGAGTAATTGAAATAACTATTGATGCGGTTAAGAAGAGAGTCCCTGTTATTGCCGGTACGGGATCCAACAGTACGCGGGAAGCCATACGATTGACAAAACATGCTTACGAAGCGGGAGCAGATGGTGTATTAATGCTATCTCCTTATTACAACAAGCCCACACAGGAAGGATTGTATCAGCATTATAAGGCCATTGCCGGGGAAGTTCCGATTCCGATCTTTCCTTACAATGTTCCGAGCAGGACTGGATCTAATGTTTTGCCGGAGACCGTTGAACGTCTGTCAAAAATCAGCAATATTGTCGGGATAAAGGAAGCAACGGGAGACCTCAGGCAGATTAGTAAGGTCATCGATTTATGCGACGACGATTTTATTGTTCTATCAGGTGATGATTTTACTGCTTTACCTATTCTTGAAGTCGGTGGAAAAGGTGTCATCTCCGTTATATCAAATGTTGTTCCTGCTGACATGGCTGGTATGATCGATGCCTTTGAGGCGGGTGATATGGTTAGGGCAAGAGAGCTGCACTATAAAATGCGACCGCTTATGGAGTCGCTTTTCTTCGAGACCAATCCTATTCCGTCCAAGGCCGCTTTATCCATGATGGGAAAAATTGAATATGAGTTGAGACTGCCCTTGTGCAGGATGTCGGATGCAAATTATAACAAGTTGAAGAATGTTCTGGTAAACTATGGGTTGATCTAAAGGTGATACATTCGTAAAAAGTCCAAAAAACTCCCTCTCCCTTGAGGGGAGAGGGTAGGGGTGAGGGTGAGTAAAATGGTCAAAGTGATTGTAACAGGTGCTGCCGGCAGGATGGGGGGGCGGATCATAAGCCTCATTTCCGGAACCGAAGGTATAGAAATAGCCGGCGCTGTTGAACAAAAGGGGCATATTCTCACAGGCACGGATGTGGGAGAATATCTGGGACTTGGCAAGACGGGGGTTGTTATAGATGATGATCTTTCAAAATGTATCGAAAAGGGAGATGTTGTCATTGATTTCACCCATCATGATGTTGTTCTCGATCATCTCAGAATCGCTGCGGAAAATAATAAGGCCATGGTTATAGGAACAACCGGTTTGACGGCTGAAGAGACAGAACTTTTACAGGAAGTGGCGAAAGAAACACGATGTGTTATGGCGCCGAACATGAGTGTGGGCGTTAATATCATGTTTAAAGTTCTCGATGATGTAGCCCGTATCCTTGGGGAAGACTATGATGTGGAAATCATAGAAGCGCATCACAATTTAAAGAAAGATGCGCCAAGCGGGACAGCCGTAAAAATGGCCCAGATTATAGCTGATCGACTCGGACGAGATCTCGACAAGTGTGGCGTTTACGGGCGGAAGGGTATGATTGGCGAAAGGACAAAGGACGAGATCGGCATTCAGACGGTTAGGGCCGGTGATATTGTCGGCGAACATACTGTTATTTTCGGAGGTATCGGTGAAAGGCTGGAATTCATACATCGAGCCCACAGCCGTGACAATTTTGCAAAAGGCGCCATCAGGGCTGCGAAGTGGATAGTAAATCAGAGTAATGGTTTTTACGATATGCAAGATGTTCTTGGTTTGAGGGAATCGTGAGGGGGACAGGAACAAGGTCCAAGGTCCAAGGAAAAAGGCTCAAGGATCAAGGATTGAAGGGGCGATGAAAAACGGTGAGGGAAGATGAACGTAGTATTGTTTGTTTC